>NZ_JBHDYC010000035.1:0-19231 GCF_041894845.1 Natrinema sp. H-ect4 | reverse complement strand
GAAACAGGCCCCTTAAGTCGCTCCACCTCCGTAGCCCGGACAACGATGGAATTTTGCGACGACTGCGGTTCGATGATGAAAGCCGACGACGGGCTCTGGGAGTGTGGCAGCTGCGGCTTTACGAAACCGAAAGGCGACGCGTCCGAGTACACCGTCACCGACGATCAGGAAGCCAGCGAAGTCATCGAGTCCTCCGGCGAGACATCCCTGCCCGAGACGAACGCCGTCTGTCCCGAGTGTAACAACGACCGCGCCCTCTGGTACATGCAACAGATCCGATCGGCCGACGAGTCCGAGACGCGCTTCTTTATCTGTACTGAATGTGAGCACAAGTGGCGCGAGGACGACAACTAGAACCGAACTTTTGCGCTGCGGGCGCGGCTTCGCCGCGCCCTCGGCAAAACTTCGATGAAAAGCACTCCTCCCTCCCCGTTGGGTCGGTCGTCGGCCCGCTCGCTCGGCCTCCGGCCTCGCTCGCGGTCAATAGTTGGGTGACAGCCTGCCCTCCCCCGGATCGCGGGCACCTCGCGATGCTCGGAGCCCGCTCTCGGCCACCGCTCGCTGGTACTGGTCTCTGAATCCACTCAACTCGACTACAAAAAACGGTCGCGACTCACTACTCATTTCACGTGATCGACGACGGAAGCCACGAGGCCTCCTCGAAATACAGTTCCAGTGACAACATTCTTTGCTGTTGGAAAATGTTGTACGAAATATGTCTAGTGAGGGCGAGTCGAACTCTGATAGAATAGTATTCCTACTGGTGATGCCAATTATCGCACTAATACTCGTTCATGTGGACTCTACTCTGATGGATCTTTCCCTCCTTCAGATGGCCGTTTTAGCCCTCTCTATCTCTATAGCACTCCATGAAGTACTACTTCCGGGGATACGGAAAATCCGCGAGAAGACTGACGTGTGATCCTGAAACCGCGCTATTCGTTGCGCGCGATCGTCAGATATCCCGTGTGGCCCACGGGGGCGGTCGACGGCCGCGAACCCCGCTCGTCGAACTGCATCTCGCGCTGGATCGTCTCTCGAGTGGTGACATCGGAGAGGCCGACCTCTCGAGCCGTCTCCGAAACCGCTCGCGTCGACTCGATGAACGGGCTGTAGACCGCGAGGAACCCGCCGTCGACGAGCAGGTCCGGCGCGTGCTCGACCATCGCGGGCGCGTCGCCCGTATCGAGCGTGCACACGTCGAACGACGACGACTCGAGGTCGTCGAGGTGCTCGAGCACGTCACCGGTTCGGACGTCGACCGCGTCCTCGACGCCGCCCAGCGCCATGTTCTCGCGGGCGACATCGGCGAACTCGGCGTCGCGTTCGTAGGTCACAACCGACGCGCCGGCGCGGGCCATCATGGCCGCGAGCACACCGGTTCCGGTACCGGCGTCGAGAACCCGATCACCGCGGGCGATCCCCGTCTCGCCCATCACGAGGCCGATATCGCGGGGAACCATCGGCGCGCCCGTCCGCTCGAACTGGTGAAAGAGATCCGGGCCCCGCAGTTGGCGGACATGAAACTCGTCGCCCAGATGCGTCTCGATGGTGTCGCCCGACTGCACGTCCTCGGGGACCTCGAGCACGCCGAGGTCGGTCCCCTGTTCTCCGCCGGGTTTCACGAGATATTCGCGGTCGTCACGGACGAGCAACACCGGGACGCGGTCGTCGCCGCCCTCGGCCCCCGCGTCGGCCTCCGTCTCGGTATCGGTCCCGTCGTCCGCGTTCTCGTCGCCGCTCACTCGAGTCACTCGAGGGAGGCGACCGCTGCGGCGAGGTCACCGTCGTTGTCCTCGAGGGCCTCGCGAGCCTCGTCCTCGCCGACGCCGGCTTGCGTGGCGACGAGTTCGACGTCGTCGTCCGGAATCGACGGTTCGGCGTCGCTTCCGGCATCGGCGCTCCCGGTGCTTCCGCCGGCGGACCCAGCCTCGACCTCCTCGGGCGAGCCGATGACCTGATAGGTCTCCTGGCCGCGAGCATCCATCTTCGTGACCTCGGCGTCGTCGAAGACGAGGTCGTACTCGTCGGTGCGGATGATGACCTCCTCGGCGTCGATGTCCTCGACGTCGATCCCCATCTGCTCCATCATCTGTTCCATCTTGCGCGGATTGAGTCCGCCGCCGCCTCCTCCAAACATACTCGACACGTCGCCGCGGGTTCCCTTTTACTTTGTCGTTCGTTCGAGCGCCGGGTGGCGAGGACGGGGTGATGAGGAATCCTTACGTCTCGCTCGAGCGCGAGTAGTCCGGGTCGAAGAGCTGTGCCGAGGTCGGTTCGGGATCTCCCTCGGTGAGATTGTACTCGGAGAAGTCCTCGACGCCGGCCTCGCGGAGGAACTCCTCGTCGTAGACGTGATTGCCGGTGAACTCGCCCGGGTCGCGGTTGAGGATCTCCAGGACGGTGTCCGAGACGATTTCCGGCGTGCGCCAGTCGTCTTCGGTCCCCATCTCGAAGTAGCGGGTCGCGCGCGTATCGATCGCAGTTACCGGCCAGAAGGTGTTACAGCCGACATCGTCGGCCGCCAGTTCCTGGGCCAGCGACAGCGTGACGAAGGACATCCCCATCTTCGACCAGGAGTAGGCCGCCGCTCCCGGCGCGCGATCGATCTCGACCGGCGGCGCGTTCGTCAGGATCCAGGCGTCCTCGTCGACGCCACGGAGGTGATCGATGAATCCCCGCGAGACGAGATAGGTCCCGCGCACGTTGACCTCGTTCAGGAGGTCGTACCGGTCGGCCGGAATCCCCTCGACGTCCCCGATCTGGATGGCCGAGGCGTTGTTGATGACGATGTTGATCTCGCCCATCTCGTCGATCGCCTCCGCGATGGCCGCCTCGACCGCGTCCTCGTCGCGGACGTTTAACTGAATCGCGTGCGTGTCGACGCCCTTTTCGGCGCACTCCTCGGCCGTCCTGTGAATCGTCCCCTCGAGGTCGGAGTCCGAATCGTCGACGGTCTTTCCCGTCGAGACGATGTCACAGCCCCGTTCGGCGAGCTCGAGTGCGAGTTGTTTCCCGATGCCTCGCGTCGTTCCCGTGATAAACGCGGCCTGGCCGCTCAGATCTGGCTGCTGTAGCATTCATGTGCACTATGCACACCCACATCTAATAGTCCATTCAAACTCCCGGACCGCCGATCGACGTTTTCGATCCGCATCGACGCACGACCGGGCGTCGTGTTCGAGGAGTTCGACGGCCCGCTCGCGGTCCTCAAACGGTCCTCCGGGTCCTCGAACGACCCTCCGTCACGTCTCCGCTGGCGCACCTTCACGCACGTTCACCGCCATCCCCGTCTCGAAGTCCCGGATCGCCGCGGCGTCGAGACGCGCCGTCCCCACGGCGATCAACTCGCCACGCTCGTGGACGATCAGCACCTCGTCGCCCGGGCGGATCTCGTCGCCGACCTCGAGCACGAACTTCGCGAAGACGTTCTTCTCGTCGCGGACGAACGGCTCGCTCTCGTCGTCGATGACGACGCGATACGCGGGGTGTGCGAGCGCAGCGTCGAGTCGGCGACCGCCCTCGAGTCCGAGGGTGAATCGGCCATCGGTGCCGAAGGAGACGATCCGGCCCGCCTCGGCGTGGACCTGCTGTGGCCGCCCCGAGGTGGTGCGTTTGATCGTCAGCGATTCCTCGGATGGGAACAGGGCTGCACCTGCACCCCGGCCGAACTGGTAGTCGCCGACGGTCCGGAGTTCCGGGAGGCCCGCGCGCCCGTCTGCTGGCTCGCTCATTGACCGGCGTTCGACCCGGTGCGTCGAAAGCCCTTCGACCTGCCGGCGTTGCGATGGTACTCGAGGCCGAATCCGACACCGCGTCCGCCGGGTGAGCCGACAGCTGCTCGCGGCGAATGTCCCAATTGGTTAGAAAACGAATTGGAACGAGATGAGGAATGTTATAATGGTCGATTTATTACTATCGGTATCGCATGGACGTCACGCAAATCGGTCTCGGGGTGACGCTGCTCGTCATCGGGGCCCTGACACTGATCGGGCCGGTCGCACTCGTTTCCGGGCCGCTTACGTACCTCGTTACCGGTGCGACGCTGCTCGTCACGGGGTACGCGCTGTTGATCGGACTCTGGCAGAGCCGGCAGCCGAACTAGGGTCGCTTCCATCCGAACAGCCGTCGGGAACCGAGAGCCGTCCACCGATTCCGGGCAGCAGTCACTGAGAGACGGTGAGACCGGTCTCCCGCTTCAGGGAGCTCGAGCCGACTTCGGTCGGGTTCGTCGACGCCTCAGAGGAGAAACGTCTCGTGGCGGTCGCCGAGGTCAAGGAACGAATCGGCCGCGGCCATGAGTTCCTCGGCCGTCGAGGATTCAAAGGCCATCACCTCGACGCGGACGCCCTCGTGTCGCAGGTGCGAACAGAGCCGCGAGAAGTCGCCGTCGCCCGTACAGAGGACGATGGTGTCGACGTGGTTGGCGAGCGTCACCGCGTCGAGGCTCATCCCGACGTCCCAGTCCGCTTTTTTCGTCCCGTCGGAGAACGTCTTGATGTCCTTGATCTTCGGCTCGAAGCCGATATCGACCAGCGCGTCGAAGAAACTCTCCTCTTCGGGCGAGTCCGCGCGGATGACGTAGGAGATGGCACGCGTGAGCTGGCGGTCCTGAACGGCCTTCTCGAGCAGCGCGGAGTAGTCGATATTCCGGCTGTGGAGACTCTGTGCGGTATGGTAGAGGTTCTGGGCGTCGACGAGAACGGCGACGCGCTGCCCCGGATGAATTTCCGTCATATTCTAGCATGTCGCGCGCGACCATAAAAAATCGCAGCGTTCGCTCTGCTCGCGTTGTGACCGTTGGCGGTCTCAGCTTCGGAGCTTCTGAATGCGCTTTTCCGTCGGTGGGTGGGTCGCGAACAGCGTCTGCAGGAGGCCTTTCTCCGAGTTGAAGATACACAGCGCGCTCATGCTATCGTCGACCTGAGACTCGCGGCCCTGCGCACCGCTCGATATCTTCTCGAGGGCACGGGCGAGCGGGTCACCGCTGCCGATATACTGACGGGCGTCCTCGTCGGCGACGAACTCGCGGTAGCGCGAGATGGCGAGGACGAAGACCATGACGAGCATCTGTGCGATGTTCGAGATGACCATGCCGACGATGATCCCGCCGATGCCGCGCTCGCTACTCATGATGTAGACCATGTAGGCGACCCAGCCGACCATCATCGCGATGGAACTCCCCACCACCATCGCGAGGACGTCGCGGTTTTTGATGTGAGCGAGCTCGTGGGCGATTACACCCTCGAGTTCGTCGCGCTGGAGGAGCCGGATGAGTTCCGTCGAAACGACGACGACGCCCTTGCCCTTCCGACCGGTCGCGAAGGCGTTGGGGACGCCCATGTCCATGACCATCAGTTTGGGTTTTTTGATACCCATATCTCGGCAGAGGGAGTCGGTCATCTGATGGATCTCCTGATACTGGCCGTCTTCGGGCATCGGTTCGGCCTTTCTGGTCGCCGACCACGTCCCGATCTTGTACTGAATAACCGGTAGCACGAGCAGTCCAACGAGGACTAACGGCCACGCGCCGGTGCCGAGCCAGAGCAGCCCGAAGCCGCCGACGAGCATGTAGAACGCGAACAGGATCGAGCCGACGATCGCCATTCGCACTTTCAGTCCGAAATCTGTCATGGGGGATGGTAAGTAACGCTCAGGGATAAATTACGCGAAATTGCATGTCTGGTATTGAATAGCACGGTGTTCGGTCAAAGACACAACGGATAAGTTGGTTCAGATCCACGCATCAGATATGCGCCGCGTCGCTCACCCGACTGTCGGTTCCGTCATGAGCGGCGTCCCCCCTCGTTTTCTCAAACGTAAACGTGCGTGAGTGTGCTCGCGGCGGGCGTGGCATCCCGTCCCGGGTACGATTCGACCGCACGGCCGACCGCACGCAACTGACCACAGATCGCCACCGATCGGAACCGATACACCCTACCGATCGGGGGCCGACACACGATCCACCGACACCACAGTCAACACATGAGTTCAGCTATCGACCTTTCGGGCGTCTTTCCGGCGATGTGCACGCCCTTCGACGAAGACCGGCGAATTGACTTCGAAACACTGCAGGCCGACGCCCAGCGCCTCGAGGCCGCGGGCGTCGACGGGCTCGTCCCCGTCGGCTCTACGGGAGAGTCGGCGACCCTGACTCACGACGAGCACGTCCGCGTCGTCGAGGCGGTCATCGAGGCCGTCGACGACGTGCCGGTCATCGCGGGCACCGGCTCGAACAACACGCGCGAGGCCCTCGAACTCTCCGAACGCGCCGCCGACGCGGGCGCGGACGGCCTGTTGCTCATCTCGCCGTACTACAACAAGCCCGAACAGCGCGGGCTGGTCGAGCACTTCCGGACGATCGCGGACGCCGTCGACCTGCCCCAGATCGTCTACAACGTCCCCTCGCGGACGGGCCGAAACATCGAACCCGACACGGCCGTCGAACTCGCGAGCCACGAGAACATCGCGGGCTACAAGGCCGCAAGCGGCGACCTCGGCCAGATCGGCGAGATCACCGAACGAACAACTGACGAGGACTTTGCCGTGCTCTCGGGCGACGACGCGCTCACCCTGCCGACCATCTCCGTCGGCGGGACGGGAACGATCAGCGTCGCCGCGAACATCGAACCCGAGCGGACCTGCGCGATGGTCGGCGCGGCGCTGGACGGCGACTACGCCCGCGCACGGAACCTCCACCACGAACTCGGCCCGCTGTTCCGCGGACTCTTCGTCGAGACCAATCCGATTCCCGTCAAGGAGGCCATGCAGATCCGCGGCTACGGCCCGGCCCGCATGCGCTCGCCGCTCTCCCGGCTGGCCGACGAGTACCGCGAGGATCTCGAGACCGTGCTGGCCGACCTCGAGCGGGAATCGACCGAAGTGGCGGACGCGGCGGAGGGTGATCGATGACGGTCAGGCTCGGCATCACCGGCGCGACGGGCCGCATGGGCCGGGAAGTGATCGCCGCTGCGGCCGGTCGAGCGGACTGCGAGATCGTCTTCGCCGTCAATCGGGAGCCCGGAGGCGACGCGACCGTCGAGGGGATCACCATCGAGTCCGCGGCCGAGTTCGACTCGCTCGTCGCCGAGCGCGAACCGACCGCCGTGATCGACTTCACCGGCCCCGAGTCGGCCGCTGGCTACGCCACGACATGCGCCGACGCGGGCGTCGCGTTCGTCACCGGCACGACCGGGTTCGACGACGAGGAGTACGAGGCGCTCGAGGCGGCGAGCGAGGATATCGCCATCCTCCACGCGCCGAACTTCGCCCGCGGCGTGCAGGCGCTGGTCAACGTCGTCGGTCAGGCGGTCCGGAACCTGCCCGGCTACGACGTGGAACTCGTCGAGACCCATCACAACGACAAGCGCGACGCGCCGAGTGGCACCGCGAACCGGCTGCTCGAGGAGATCGAAGCCAACGGGGACTTCACCGAGCGCACGCACGGCCGCGAGGGAGAGGCACCTCGTGAGGATGCCGAGATCGGCGTTCACGCGCTCCGCGCCGGCGATATCACGGGCGAGCACGAAATCGTCATTGCGGGCAACCACGAGGAAGTTCGACTCACACATCGCGCCGAGGATCGCGGCGTGTTCGCGGCCGGCGCGGTCGACGCGGCGGTCTGGATCGCTGGACAAAAGGCGGGGTGGTACGATTTCGCGGACGTGATTACGGAATGAGCGCACTCGAGACCGAAATCGACGAGCTGTGGGAGCGCAAGCAAAACGACGAGATCGACGCCGAATCCGCCGGCGAAGACGAATATGCCACCCTCGAGGCCTTCCTCGACGCCCTCGAGTCCGGCGAGATCCGCGCCGCCGAGAAGCAGGGGGGCTCCTGGGAGGCAAACGAGTGGGTCAAGCAGGGGATCCTGCTCAACTTCGGCCTCCGCTCGATCGGACAGTACGACCACGGCGGAACCACGTACAACGACGTCCTGCCGCTCGCGGACTCGAGCGAGTACGGCGACCGCGGAAGCCGCAACACGCCCGACGGAACGGTCGTCCGCCGCGGCGCGAACATCGGCTCGGACTGCATCCTGATGAGTCCCGCGTTCGTCAACATCGGCGCCCGCGTCGGCGACGGCACGCTCGTCGACTCCTGCGATACGGTCGGCTCCTGTGCCCAGATTGGCGACAACGTCAAACTCGGTGCGAACACCCTTATTGGGGGCGTCCTCGAGCCCGTCGAGGGCGCGCCGGTCATCGTCGAGGACAACGTTTCGCTGGGCGCTGGCTGTCGCGTCACGAGCGGGTTCGTCGTCGGCGAGAACAGCGTCGTCGGCGAGAACACGCTCCTGACGCCGCGCATCCCGGTCTACGACCTCGTCGAGGAGGAGATACTCTACGGCGAACTGCCCGCCGACCGGCGCGCGTTCACCCGCTTCGTCGAGTCCTCGATCAGCGACCACGACCTCTTCGAGGGCGGGGCGTACAAGCCTGCCGTCGTCGCGACCGATATCGAGACGGAAACGCTCGAGGCGACCGAACGCGAGGACGCGCTGCGCGAATAAGCAGGTCGGCGACGTAGCGGTTTTTCAGGGCCTATTTCTTTTACTCAGTTCCGATAGCCAAATTCTCTGGGAAACTAGTAGTTATAATATTTGAGATGTTGCGGAGTTAAAGCAGGAACGTCATGTAAATTTCGGTATATCGGATAGAGAAATTGCTGAGAACCAAGATATCCATTCTATTAGAGTTTTATAAGACAGATCGATATTTTAGATCCACGTTTCACGTCGGTTGGGAAGTACCGAGTGTTTAGGTAAGTCCAGCGCAGTCAGCTACTGTCGCACAAGACCCTGAAATAGCCGCGAGTGCGGTATGAGGCAGGCAGGTATGCATAAGTGCGAGGATACAAGCGGGCGCTCCGACATTCGACCCTGCGCATACCGCAACTCCGAGCGAACAATACCCAGCGGCTTCCTTCACGTCATATAGACATGCGAACATATTCCCTCCCCCGCACGATCCCATCGCGGTTACGGGGGTTTGGACACCGACGGTTCGGACATTGTTAAATTCGGAATCCACGATGTAGGTGGTTCCTCGGGTTCTCACGGTGTATTCGCCTCGTTCAGAGTGGCTTCCGGGTTTGGTGGTCGCTGTATATAGGGCATCTTCCGGGAGCTCAGCCTTTGATGAGATAGCGGTGTTTAATTTCCGCTTCTCAATTCTGGATGGCTCCCGGTTGAAGTTCGCTTCACCCTTGGGACTGACCCTTAAGTGTGCCGTCGTCTCTTCAGGCCATCCCACAGCACCACTGATTGACTTGCGCTGGTAAGGGCTTACCTCAGCTCTTTCGAGATCATAAACAGCAATCTCGACCGAACCGTTGTGGTAAACTACGGTGAGTTTCCCTACTTCAGTGGGAATCTGAACTGACCGACTCAGTAGGTCACCATCCAGAAGAATTTTCGTTCCTTTTGCCTGTTGGCGGTTCACTTGGGGTGAGTTCAACAAGAATAGTGCAGTTCGAGCGGCGCGTGTGCGCAAGCTTTGAGCAACTTTTTGTTGGCTCACTGAATACGTTTTCTTCTCTAGTTCGTTATTGCTGGAAGAGCTACCCAGTGCAGTACCTGCAAATCCAGTTAAACCGATTGCTGACGATGATACTATCTTCAAAGTACTTCTACGGTTGATGTTGTTATCAATCATAGAGTGCAATTTTCTAGTTAAAAGTTAGTATACAAATAAGTTATGAGATTGAATAATGGTGAAGACTGACGACCGGAGAAATCGAGAAGGGCGCCCCATCTTCAGGCAGCTGACGTCAATACCGACAGTACTCTCAGCACTGGGTGGCCGAAACTACGTACTCATACTCAAGGACATAAGTACGTGAACACATTCGGCGGCTCGATGTCATCAAGCGCAGTGAGTGCAGCCTCACGAAGTTCATCTAATGTGTCGAAGAGACGGTTTCCAAGAGCCTGATCGAGGCGTCGCCAACACTCTTCCGCGGGGTTCACCGGAGCTGAACCCCGCGGAAGGTAACACAGTTCGATTGGTGTGTCTTCGACGAATTCCTGCACTGCGTTAGCCGTAAAATATGACGCGTTATCCAAGACAACACAGGTTTTCTCGCCAAATTCGGTCTGGAGTGCATCAAGTAATCGGATCGTCGTGTCGCTGTTGAAGTTCTCTTCGCCTCTCAGTCATGCTCTATCCTAAAGATTATTTAGCCGACAGTATCAACAACAAAGCGCTTGTTCGGCGTTGCGGAGCGAGCGCTGGGCTGGTATCGTCAGTTCCGTGAAATTGCCCTGATGTTCGCCTCATCAATATAGAATCGCTGTGTGGGCCTCTGTAACCATGATACAGCAACTCTTCAACAGAGCAGTTTCGGGGACCATTGACGCGTTGCTGGATTCAACAAAGGATCGGTTACAAGGCCGCAAAAAGACCGAGCAGAAGAATGGATTGTGATATACTGAGCGCCGAGTGTTGTTGATGGACGACGCCGACATTACCGGCGAACCGTGTGGAAAAGAGGGAATCGCAGACAGGCGACGTTCACGGATGAGGATATCACCAGAGACAATGTTTTCCCTGAGAAGGGTTCTACTCTCGCGGCCTAACTTAGATGGAGTTGAGGGGCAGTTGGAAGCAGTGTCTGGATACTAGTGAGTACGTCGGTCAATCGGTCGTCGGTTATATCCTGGAGACTACGATTGAGGAATTACCGAAGGTGTCAGGTGTCATCTGACGTTTTATTTCATGGTTATAGGCGATTTATGCAGACAATTCTAATCGTGTTGGGGAGAAGAAATTCATCTTATGGGGTACGAAATGCGAGCACAAGGAAGACAAGGCCGAACAGGCCGACGAGTGAAGCGGCCCAGTACAATACTACTGCGCCGTCCCCTCCCTGTTGGAAACCAAGATATCCCAATCCGATGGCACCAGAAAGTGCGCCTCCGCCAAAAATTCCAAGCGCAATTCGCTCGCCACGTTCCGGTGGATTTGATGGTTCTGACTGACTTTCCATACTACTCTTGAATACCGGTTTTGCCTCCTCATAGACTTCCCATGGAATTGAGACGAATACTGGAGATGTAACTACGACCGTTTCATTGATGAATGACGGTCTGAGAATCGCTAAATCACCCAATTTATGAACGTATAGAGTTTTAAGACCATCAAGATTGAAGGTCTGTCCATTAATATGAAATGTCTGTGTATCAGTATTGATTTTGCCCTCTGGGGCGGAAATGTTCATTCCCACCGTGGAAACTAATGTACCACCGATGAATATGATACCCATAATCAACGGATGGACGAGAAATAACCCAACGAGTATCAACGCTCCAAATATGGCGCTTGCAGCGAGTTGTGGTTTACCAAGTCGGTCATACCCCGCCCGGTCCAAGACACCTCCTAACAAGGGACGCTGTTCGCGATCTAACAATAACGGTAAGAGATACAACAAAGAGAACGGACCGCCGATCAAAGTAAACAGTACGACCACCGCAAGAAGTCGATAATTACCGACCCCAATTAAAGTAACTATTGACAATAAGAAGAAGAGTACCGGTAATGCTGCCACTCCTCCAAAAAGCCCTACCAGAAGATAGAGACAGAATCGACCCACTTTTGAGGATGACACAGTCCGTGACCAAGTGATCGTATCCGGGAAATCTGTCACATTTCAAACTTCGTCTCAGAGGCACATAAATCCACGTAAATTGAAATACAATTATAATGTTTATAGTCTCAATCTGAGTTTTAGGACACCGTATAATACTCCCCCCGAGCATTATTCATTGTCTCGCTAGTGAGCTAGACGCATGACTGACGAGGTTCATAGAGTCGCTCGCGAATTGGAAATTGAGTAATCGCTAGGTGGAGGGTATGAGAGGGATTCCATGACACGCTGGTCGTGGTAGTAGCAGTGGAGGAAGCCACGCATCATCTCTGGTGGCTCGTGTTCGCCTCGTCTTCGCCGGGGCGAACACGTCGAACCCCTAGATAAACTTGAAGGGGATATGTTCAAACAACGCTCACGTCACAGTCTCCACGACATTGAAGAACGTCTCTACTGAAGGATCATCTGTCCTTAGCTAAGACTCACACCTCGGTCGTATAACGGAAGTGAGCGTCTCTTGCAAGATCGGTCGTTGTTGGTTGATCTTCTGTGCGTCTTCGATCAGCCGCTCCAACAGTGGCGGTAGCGAGTACCCGAGATACTCACCAAGTCCGTTGAGGATGTACTGGGCGTGCGACCGGAATGTCGCCGCCCAGCGTTCCGGTGAGAATACGATCTCATCGTCAGCCTGCTCGATCCCCAACTCTACCAGATCACGACTCACTAACAGCGACAGAAATGTCGCATACAGCAAGATTTCCACAGCAACAGGATTGCTCATATTGAACTCGTCCAGTTCGCACTGGGTCTTCAGTTTACGGAAAAGCGTCTCTACCTCCCACTGACACCGATATAGCGTAGCTAGACCTGCTCGAAAGAACTCTTCTCTCGGCAGATTTGTGACATACAGGTGGTAGTCGCCGTCCTCATCCCGGACGCCGACGACGCGGAATTGCTTCGTGCCCAGCGACCGTGTTTCCTCGTATTGACCCCGCTTGAACTCTGCTTTGACCTCCAAGTCGATGTACTTCCGCGAGAGGTCATTGACCACATCGTGAATCTGCTCGCCCAAGGGAATGACGCGGCCGCGCCATTCCCGTAACTCCTCCGTTAACACCGGATTCGCATACTCTTTCAGCCGACTCACGAAGTAGCCGCCGTTCTCATCAACCAGCGCGAAACGGCGGTACTTGAAATACGCTAGATTGAGCAGAACGATTCGTCCACACAGCCATGATCCTGTCTTGAACAACATGCTGTCGTGCGTTTTCTCGTCGGTCACGTCGATCCTTTCGATCGTCTGGTCGGTGGCATTGTGGAGCAGGTGGAACTTCTCTCCAGCTTGCTCCGCGTGGCGGGTTTGGAACTGCTCTAGGTGGAACTCGTGCAACCGCAACACCGTGCCATCAGCGATCATCACGCCCCTGAATCGGTCGATATCAGTGTCAACAGCATCGGGAACAGCGAACTGGTTTGGCACGGTCTCGACGAGGTCGCGGAGATACTCTGCGAGTGACGGCGTCAACCGGTGATAGAAGCCGCTGGGGGAGATCGTCTTATCAGCCGTCGAGTTGTAGCTGCGTCTGAAGTCAGCGAATGTTCGGCTCTCGACTGCGGCGAAGCCGAACACGAGCGCCCACACGAGAACATGAACCTGAAGCTTGCCCTCTCGCTCGACCACGCCGAGTTCCTCGGCGCAACCCAAACGCTTGAATCCTCGCGGTTACTTGCACACGCTAATGACTGACGCCGTGGCTTCGCTGCCCGTCCGCCGCCTCTCCGACTGGGACGCGGCCGAACTGCACGCGCTCGCCGAGGAGTACGGCTCGCCGCTGTACGTTCTCGACCTCGAGCGAGTTCGCGAAAACTACCGGCGACTCGAGGCCGCCTTTCCGGACGCCGATATCCTCTACGCGGTGAAGGCGAACGCGCTGGGGGACGTCCTCTCGACGCTTCGCGAGGCGGGGGCTGGCCTCGAGTGTGCCTCTGCCGGGGAGGTAAAGCGGGCGCTCGAGGCCGGCGCGTCGGGCTCGGAGGTCCACTACACGGCGGTCAACCCGCCCGCGGGCGACCTCGATTGGATCGTCGACGCTTGGGCGGACCACCCCGAACTGACCGTCACCGCGGGCTCCGAGGACACGATCGATCGGCTGGCCGACCGCGGCTACGACGGACGGCTCTGTCTGCGGGTCAACCCCGGTATCGGTGCCGGCCACCACGAGAAGGTGCGGACGGGCGCTGCGGCGAAGTTCGGCGTCCCCGCAGAGCGTGCGGTCGACGTGCTCGCGGACGCCGCCGAGCGCGGCTTCGACGTGGTGGGGATCCACGCTCACGTCGGTTCCGGCGTCTCGAGCGATCAACTCGAGGCCCACCAGGAGTTCGTGGCACGGATGGGCGACCTCTCGAGGGAGGGAGCCGACGCAGTCGGTGACCTCGAGTTCGTCGACGTCGGCGGCGGGTTCGGGGTTCCGTACCGCGAAGCGGAGGAACCGCTGGACCTCGAGTCGGTCGCGGACGCCACTCGAGACGCGATCGGCGAGATCGACGCCGAACTGGCGATCGAGCCCGGTCGCTACTTCGTCGCGGATGCGGGCGTGCTCCTCACCGAAGTGAACACCGTCAAGGACGCCCGCGAGACGACTGTCGCCGGCGTCGACGCGGGGATGACAACCCTGATCCGGCCCGCGATGTACGACGCGTACCATCCGATTCGGAACCTGACGGCAGCTGGTGATGACGACCGCAAACGGATCCCGCAGACCGTCGCCGGCCCGATCTGCGAGAGCGGCGACGTTTTCTGTGCCGAGCGCGAACTACCGGTAAGCGAACGTGGGGATATCCTCGCAATCGGCAATGCGGGGGCCTACGGCTACGAGATGGCGAACCAGTACAACTCCAGACCCCGGCCCGCGTCGATCGTCCTCGAGGACGGCGACGTTCGACTCGCCCGTCGCCGCGAAACGGTCGACGACGTGACGCGAGCGGAGCGCGAGGCACGGAGTGCCCCGAGCGCGGACCGAAAGAACGACCACGGCCGAGCGAGCGACATCGATAACGACTGACGAGAGCACGATGAGCATCCCATTCCAGAAGTACCACGGCACCGGCAACGACTTTCTAATTATCCATGCGGACGAACACGTCCCGGACCGGGGTGCCCTCGCCGAGCGCGAGTGCGACCGGACGGACGGCGTCGGCGCCGACGGGGTCCTCTTTCTCGCTCCCGAAGAGACGTTCAACCCGCCGCGCGTCGTGATGACGCTGTTCCAGCCCGACGGCGTGACGGCACCGATGTGCGGCAACGGCGCTCGCTGTGCCGCAGAGTGGACGATGGACCGGACCGGGACCGACAGCGTGATGATCGACACCCAGGCGGGCACCCTGCGCGCCGATCGCGACGGCGAGGACATCGTCATCGAAATGACCGGCCTCACGTTCGACCCCAGCGAAATCCCGGTCGTGGCCGACGAACCGGTCTTCAACGCGGAGATCGAGGGCCTCGAGGTGTCGGTCGTCAACACCGGCGTCCCCCACGCCGTGAGCTTCGTCGACGATGTGGACGACGTCGACCTCGAGGAAATCGCGCCGCCGGTGCGACACGCCGACGTCTTCCCCGACGGAACGAACGTCACCGTGGCCAGCCCCGACGGGTCGGGTGGCTTCCGCCAGCGAACCTACGAGCGCGGCGTCGAGGGTGAAACCGACTCCTGTGGCACTGGTGCGGTCGCCGTCGCGGTCGTGGCCCGTCGTCTCGGACTCACCGACGCCGACCCGGTCGACGTTCACCCGCCGGGCGGCCATCTGCGAGTGAGTTTCAACGACCGCGGGCGTCCGACGCTCGCCGGGCCGGTCGAACACGAGTTCGACGGCGAGGTGGCCGTCGAGCCGCCGATCGAGCCGTGACGGACGGTCGTTCCGCCGCCGAACCAGACGGCGACGACGCGTTCGACCCCGTCGCGTTTCTCGAGGGTGCCGTCCAGCATCCCTCCCACGAGGCCGTCGGCCCGATGCGCGATTTTCTCTGCGAGACGCTCGAGGCCCGGGGTATCGAGCCCCGCGTCGACGACGCCGGGAACGTGCTGGCGAGTCGCGGACTCCCGGCGGGCGACGCCGAGACACACGTCGTGTTGAACACGCATATTGATACGGTGTCGCCGCACGTCCCCTACAAGCGCGACGGTGGGGAGGGCGCTGACGGTCCAAACGTGATTCGGGGCCGGGGCTCCTGCGACGCGAAGGGGCCACTCGCGGCCATTCTCTCGGCCTTTGTCGCGGTCGAGCCGACCGAGAGTCGAGTCACGCTCGCGATCACCCCCGACGAGGAGGTGCTCTCGACGGGAGCCGACGCGCTGGTGTCGGGCGACGAGTCACCCGTTCGAGACGCGGACGCGGTGATCGTCGGCGAACCCACCGACCTCGACGTCTGTACGGCCGCGAAGGGGCGATTCCAGGGGACGATACACCTCTCGGGAGCCAACGCCCACGCCGCGGAACCCGAGACCGGGAGCAACGCGGTCGCCGCCCTCGAGCCAGTCCTCGAGGCGATTCGAACCTTCGACGAGCGCGCGGACGCGCCGCCAGCCCACCCCCGACTCGGCGCGGCGACGCTGACGCCGACCGTCGTCGAGGGCGGCGAGGCGACCAATCAGGTGCCCGCCGACTGCGCGCTGACGATCGATCGGCGGAACGTCCCGCCCGAGACGGCCGCGGAGTTTCACGAAGCACTGACGGCACACCTGCGGGCCGCCGTGCCCGATGATATCGGCCTCGAGTTTCGCTTTACCGACCGGCCGACGCCGTTCCTTGAGGCCTGGGACACCGCTCCCGACGCAACAATCGTCGAGGCACTCGCGAGCGCGTCCGGCGGCGAGGTGCGTCCGTTTACCGCGGCGACGGAGGCCTCGTACTTCGCGGCGGACGCGCCGACGGTCGTCTTCGGCCCCGGCGTGCTCGCTGACGAGGGGGGAGCCGTCGCACACGCTTCGCGGGAGTACGTGCGGGTCGCAGACGTCCGCGAGGCGGCGCGAGCGCTCGAGGCGACGCTGGTCGAACTGGTCGGGTGAAGGTGATCTCGGTCGGCATCCTGGTCGCGATCCCGCCATCCGGTTGCGATCGTTGGGGCACAACGAACTATCACCGACTGTCGGTATCTGACCTTTTAACCGCCGCGTCGGTGTACGAGGGGGTCCATGAGTAGCGATCCGGACGCCGTCTCGCGGCCGGCGGATACGATGCGCGAACGCGTCGGCGAAACGCGCGTGAAGATCTGGTTCCTGATCAGCGCGAACCGCTGGCTCGTCACCGGCGTCATTCTCGCGAGTTCATACACACTACTCCTCGTCTTTCACGTCTTCGGCCCGACGACTCCACAGCGGTTCGTGACGACGGGGAGCGTCTCCTCGCTGTTCAGTTCGATTATTATCGCGACCGTCACGAGCGTTACCCTCGTCCTGTCGGTGTCGCAGTTCGTCCTCGCGGGAGAGATCGGCCCGCTCGGACAACAGCGCGAGCGAATGACGAACGAGACCGAGTTCCGCGAAGAGGTCGAGGACGCCGCGGGGATCGGCGTGAGTCCGGTCGCGCCCTCCCGATTTCTCCGGACGCTCATCGAAACGGCCGAAACGCGCGCGATAACCCTCAACGACGCGGTAACCGGCGACGCGGGTTCGGCACAGTTCGAAGAGATCGCCGCGTTCACGGACGGCCTCGTCGAACACAGCAAGACGGTCAGCGACGACCTGCGAAACGCAGATTTCGACACGTTCGAAACGCTGCTTCCGGTCCTGAACTACAACTACTCCTAGAAGATCTTCACCGCGCGAACGCTCCGGGACAAGTACGACGAGTCGCTGTCGACCGAGGCCGCGGCGGCGTTTGACGACCTGATCGATGCGTTGCGGTTCTTCGGCCCGGCGCGCGAACACTTCAAGACGCTCTACGTCCAGTGGGAGATCATCAATATCTCTCGAGCAGTCCTCTACGGCGCGATGCCGGCGCTAGCGATCGCGTGCTACATGATGCTCGAGTTCGACCCCGCGAAGGTCACCGGCGCGGCATTCGGCGTCAGTACCGCCTATAGTAGCCACTGAAACGATTCACACACTGATCGGACAGCTGTCGGTCGATCAGATATACAATGACTTTCAGTGGCTACTATACCTCGTCGTCAGCGCTCTCTACGTGGCCACGCTCGCCCCGTTCGCCGTGTTGCTCGCCTATCTGCTCCGCGTCCTCACGGTCATGAAGCGAACGCTCGCCATCGGCCCGTTCATCCTCCGAGGGACGGAACAACTGGAAGCAGTGCGTCAGGAGGAGTCGACCGAAATCCAGTCGAACCGGTGACCGCGTTGGGAAGCGGTGACTGGAATGTAAGGATACTACCCGTTCACTTCGCGTCGGCCGGGCGGCCGGTCCTCGTCGCGACGAGCACGACGGCCGTCAGGAAGAGAAAGATCGTCGTCGAGAGGAAGAGCGCGACCGCGGGCGGCACGTTCGATGTCACGACGCTCGTCAGCGGTGCCATCAGCCCGTACGCGAGGAGGGCAACGATCACCCAGAGGAGATACTCCATACGTTATCCTCGCGTAACCAGAGTCTTTTCCTACTCAGATCCGTCTCGTCTCCGTCGGCGATGTCGGTGAGCGGACGACGCGAACAGCACTCTGTCCACCCTCAACGGAATTCGAAAATCATTGCCGCGATATGATTTTCAAATGGCACACATGCGGAACTAATTGCGATCCAGGTAACACTATCGAATACGACCGAACGGGTATTAGACCTAGTTATAGCCACTCTCGAGCTGAATCAGCGGTAGCATTCTGCTAACTGTATCAAATTGAATTATTACTGTCTTCTAGAATAGGTCTCTAGACGACAATTGTCTGTATAACTATTTTTGACTCTATTCACAGGGAGAACTGGAGTGTCTAATGAGGGGAACATATCGAAACAGAATCGGATGGGGGAGTATTGGATGGGAGAATATTGGATGGGAAAGCGTCGAATGGGGGAGTGACGCCTGTTGGTCCCGGTGGGAAAACGAATGACTCTCGAGACAGTCGGTGAGCATTCTATCGACAGTACCGACGAATCGTCCGACGGGTTGACGCAGGATGTAGCGTTCACCATGTTGAGCTGTCGTCGACGACGATACATCTTGCACTATCTCATGCGAGAGGACCGTGAGGTATCGCTCCGGGAGCTATCGATGCAACTGGCCGCCTGGGAGAACGACGTCCACAGAGACGCCGTAACGCACAAACAACGGATGCGGGTTTACACGGCGCTCCGGCAGTCGCACCTGCCGAAGCTGGACGAAAACGACGTGGTCGAATTCGATTCGTCCGCCGGCGTCATCGAACTGACCGACGACGCCTCCGAACTCGAGGTTTACCTTGACGTCGTCCCGCACGATGAGATTCCGTGGAGCACGTATTATCTGGGACTGGGGAACATCTGTGCTGGGGCAGTGGTGCTTTCCTGGGTCGAGATATTCCCACTTTCGGCCCTTCCCGAACTCGGGCTCGCCGCCCTCGTCACAGCGTTGTTCGTCGGCTCCGCGATCGCGCACCGATATTACGAACGCCAGAACCGGCTCGGTTCGGCCGGGGAGCCGCCGGCCTGAGGTGGGAACGATGGTCTC
>NZ_JBHDYC010000034.1:0-22544 GCF_041894845.1 Natrinema sp. H-ect4 | reverse complement strand
CGCTCACTGCGTTCGCTCCGAACCGCGCCGCTCCGAACCGCGCCGCTCCGAACCGCGCCGCTCCGAACCGCGCCGCTCCGAACCGCGCCGCTCCGAACCGCGCCGCTCCGAACCGCGCCGCTCCGAACCGCGCCGCTCCGAACTGCAGACTGTTCGATCAGTGCGTAACTCGGTTCAATTGTTGCTATCGGTATCGGGTGTCACCATCCGAAGTCGAACCACCAGGTACACGGCGACGAACGCGAACACGCCGGCGAACAGCCACGACCCGTTCATGACGGCGTTCGCGAACGCGATCGCGTTGAGCGCGATCCCCACGAAGTACACCGATTTCCACCGTCGTTCGCTCATCGATCCTCACCGTCCGCCCGCGACTCGAGGCGCGGTCGTTCCGGCGGTCTCGAGCGTCGGCGAAAGCTCGTCTTCATAGTCGTGCTTCGGGCCCGCTCGAATAAAACACTGCAGTTCGAGATCTGCGGACCGTTCCGATACCGCGTACGACTCCGACCCGGGCGATGGGTGACGAGAATAGCGCGGGCAGACTACTATCGTAGCCACTGAAACGAATTACACACTAATCGAAACGTCGTTATGCGATTAGATGTGCATTGACTTTCAGTAGCTACTATATAGAGACGGACAACGCCCGACTCAGGCGAACTCGAGATTCTCGCTCGGTTCGACCTCGCCGAAGAGCCACGCGGCGTGATCGAGGGCGTACTCGCGGTGGTCGTCCTCGATCGCACCGATACAGTCCTCGAGCATGATCGGCCGGAAGTCCCGCAGCCCCGCGCTGCCGCCGGTGTGGAGCACGCAGACGTTCGCGAGCGTGCCACAGATCACCAGATCGTCGATGTTGCGTGCGTTCAGCCACCCCTCGAGTTCGGTGTTGTAGAAGGCGTCGTAGGTGTGTTTCTCGACGACGTGATCCCCGTCCGCGACGGTCAGTTCGTCGACGATCTCGGCCTCCCACGACCCCTCGAGGACGTGTTCGCCCCATTGTTCGAACTCGTCGTAGTAGTGGGCGTCGTCGAACTGTTCGGGCGGGTGGACGTCGCGGGTGAAGATAACCTGCGAGCCGGCTCCGCGAGCGCGCTCGAGGAGGTCAGTGATCGGTTCGATCACCGCCTCGCTGCCCGGCGCGTACAGCGAGCCGTCCGGGTGACAGAACCCGTTTTGCATGTCGACGATCACCACTGCCGTGTGATCCGGTTCGAGTTGCATAGCTAGTCGGTGGGACGAACGGGATCGTAAAAACGTTCGCGGGGCGGGAGGGAAGCCAGTGTCCGAGAGGGATTCGAATCGCTCACCAGTGGACCTCGAGGACGTGCGTCCGCGGTTTGTGTTTCGGTGCCGGTCTACCCGCCGTCGCCGGCCGAATCCCGTCTCTTGCAAGCATGGCGACCATTCGAATGACTGCCGAATAGGGAACCGGACGCAGTGCCTCCGAACGGATTGTCCGCCGACGAGCCGAATTGCTTCGTTCGCACAGCAGTCGCGAGACGGTGACGACGCGGTCGAACCCGACGCTATCATGCACTACAAACGCCTTGAGGAGTACGGCGCGATCGGCGACGGGAACACGGTCGCCCTCGTCGGTCGAGACGGCTCGATCGACTGGTGTCCGTTCCCGCACGTCGAGTCGCCGAGTGTCTTCGCCGCCGTGCTCGACGCCGACCGCGGCGGCCACTTCGCCGTCCGACCGAACCAATCGTTCGAGTCCGTCCAGCGCTACCGCGACCGGACGAACGTCCTCGAGACGACGTTTCGGACCGCCAGCGGGAGCGCAACGGTGACGGACTTCATGCCCGTCCCGGAGGCGATTGGATCCGATGACCGGGCGATCGGGCCCGATGACTGGCCGCCCGCGATCTATCGCAAACTCGAGTGCGAGGACGGCCCGCTCGAGGTCGAGATCGAGTTTGATCCCCGATTCGACTACGCGCGTGACGTGCCCGAAATCGAGTCCGTGGGCGACGGCGTCGTCGCGACCAGCGATGGCGAGCGTGCCGTCCTCTCGAGCGATGTCCCGCTCGAACCGTCGGCCGACGGACGTGGGGCGCGCACAACGGTGGCGCTCGATGTCGGCGAGACGCGCTGGCTGGTGCTGGGCTACGGCGAGGAAATCTCCCTCGAGCCGTCGCGGCACCGGGAGACGCTCGCCGAGACGGTCGATTACTGGCGGTCGTGGGTCCACGACTGTGACGAGACGGACTGTCCCGTCGGCGGTCAGTGGCACGACCTCGCGGTCCGCTCGTCGCTCGTTCTCAAACTCCTGATTCACCGAGAAACGGGCGCAGTGTGTGCGGCACCGACGACCTCGCTGCCCGAAGACGTCGGCGGCGTCCGCAACTGGGATTACCGCTTCAACTGGATCCGCGACTCGGCCTTCACCGTCCGGGTGCTGGCCGAACTGGGCCATCTCGAGGAGGCCCGGTCCTACTTCGAGCTGTGTCTCGACCACTGCAGCCGGCACGAGCCGGCGGAGATGCCGCCAGTCTACGGCCTCCACGGCGAGAGCGACCTCGAAGAGCGCGTCCTCGACCACCTCGAGGGATACTGCGGCTCCGCTCCCGTTCGCGTCGGAAACGCGGCACAGAACCAACATCAGCTCGATATCTACGGCGAACTGGTGCTCGCGCTCTACGAGAGCGTTCGCTACGGAGAGCCGATGCGGTCCGACGACTGGACGGTAGTGTGTGGCCTCGTCGATTACGTCTCCGAAGGCTGGGACGAGCCGGACGCCGGTATCTGGGAGATGCGGACCGACCACGAGGGATTCGTCTACTCGAAGGTCATGTGCTGGACGGCGCTCGACCGCGGCATCAGGCTCGCCGAGGCGGCCAACGGCGTCGAGGCTCCGATCGAGCGCTGGCGGGCGGCCCGGGACGACGTCCGCGAGGCGATCCTCGAGCGCGGATTCAGCGAAGGGGCGAACAGCTTCGTGCGAGCCTTCGGCGACGACGACACGCTCGACGCGGCGAACCTGCTTATCCCGGTCGTCGGCTTCCTCCCGGCCGACGACGATCGCGTGCGGGGGACGATCGATGCGACGATCGACCGGCTGGTGACCGACGACGGCCTCGTCCGCCGGTACGAGGGCGAGGACGGGCTCCCCGGCGAGGACAGCCCGTTCCTCGTCTGCTCGTTCTGGCTCGTCACCGCGCTCGCGCTCGCGGGGCGAACCGAGGAGGCCCGCGATCGCTTCGAGTCCGTCCTCGAGTACGCCAGTCCGCTCGGGCTATTGGCCGAGGCGGTCGATCCCGAGAGCGGCGAACAGCGGGGTAACTACCCGCAGGCGTACAGTCACATCGGCCTGCTCAACAGCGCGCTCTCGCTGGCCGATTCGAACGGCTCGAGCAACGTGGGTTCCAGCGCCGCGGCGTCGCCGGCACCCCTGGGCCGTAACGAGTCGCTCGAGGACGTCGCCTCGAGCGGAGCGATCGTCCGCGGAACGAACGACACCGAGTGAGAGATACTGATGACAGAAGATAGCACTCACGACGCGACCGACGAACACACCGCCGTCACGACGGACGCTCGAGACCGACGTTCGCGGGCCGACGGCGGTGGTGGGAACGGAAATGGACACGGCGGCGGAGACGGAAACGGTGATCCCAGCGGAGACGGGGACGACGGCGACTCGATGCGGCCGGGTGACATGATGCTCAAACATCCGACGGAGGAGATCTGGCCCCAGTACGCCGTCATCTCGCTCGGGATCTGGCTCCTCGCGAGTACGCCGGCACTGGACTATGGGAGCGCGCTGATGGTCTGGAACGGCATCGTCAGCGGGCTCGTCCTGATCACACTCGCGGGGATCACGATCTACCGCGAGAACGGCTACGCCAACTACGCCAACGGATTCGTGGGCCTCTGGCTGGTGTTCGCACCGATCGCGTTCTGGGCGCCGACGGCCGCGGCCTACGCCAACAACGCGCTCGTGGGGACCATGGTGATCACGTTCTCGGTACTGATCGTGATGCGCTCGGAGATGGACGGACCGACCGTCCCGCCGGGCTGGTCGTACAACCCCTCGACGGGGGCCCAGCGCGCGCCGCTGATCGCGCTCGGGATCATCGGCTTCTTCGCCTCGTGGTACATGGCCGCCTTCCAACTGGGCTACATCGAGAGCGTCTGGGACCCGCTGTACGATCCGGGAACCCAGGCGATACTGACGTCGCGGGTCTCGGAGGCGTTCCCCGTCTCGGACGCCGGCCTCGGCGCGGTCGCTTACTCGGTCGAGGCCCTGATGGGATTCATGGGCGACCGCCGGCGCTGGCGGACGATGCCGTGGATGGTCGCCTTCTTCGGCGTCGTCGTCATCCCGCTCGGCTTCGCGCAGGTGCTGCTGGTCATCACCCAGCCGATCATGGTCGGGACGTGGTGTACGCTCTGCCTCCTCTCGGCCTTTGGCATGCTCTGGATGATCTCGCTGACCGTCGACGAGGTCGTCGCGATGGGACAGTACGTTGTCCGACTAATGGGCCAGGGCGACAGCCTCTGGACGGCCTTCTGGATGGGCGGGACGATCCCCGAGGACGAGGCGGGCGTCGACATGACCTCGGAGCGACCGATCGGCGACTCGCCGGTTAGCGAGCCGTTCTGGGGCGTCTCGATTCCGTGGACCCTGCTGGGCGCGATGGCGCTCGGCGTCTGGCTCATGCTCTCGCCGACCGTCTTCGAGACGACGGGGCTCATGGCCGATAGCAGCCACCTGGTCGGCTCGCTGGTCGTCTCCTTCACCGTGATCGCGACCGCCGAACCCGCGCGCGCGATTCGGTTCCTGAACGTTCCCCTGGTCGCGTGGGTTGCCGTCGCCCCCTGGCTGTTCGACGGCGTCCCGACGCTCGCCGCGATCAATGCCGTCGCCGCCGCCGCACTCATCGTGGTGCTCAGCGTCCCGCGCGGTTCGTTCGAGGACCGCTACGGCGGCTGGGAGGAGTACGCCACCCTCCAAACGTTCGATCGACTCAACCCCCTCAGTAGCTAACCATGTCCGAACCCACTGACTCCGAAGTCGTCGTCGTCACGGGCGCATCGGCCGGCGTCGGACGAGCCACCGCTCGTGCGTTCGCCGAACGCGGTGCGAAGATCGGCCTGCTCTCGAGAGGCGAGGACGGCCTCGAGGGCGCGCGCGAAGACGTCGAGGAAGCGGGCGGCGAGGCGGTCGTCGTTCCGACGGACGTCTCCGATTTTGACGAGGTTAACGCCGCGGCCGAGACCGTCGAGAACGCGTTCGGGCCGATCGATATCTGGGTGAACAATGCGATGGTGTCGGTGTTCTCGCCGGCCGCAGAGATGATCGCCGAGGACTACCGGCGGGTCACCGAGGTCACCTATCTGGGTTACGTTCACGGCACACAGGTCGCGCTCGAGCGGATGCGCCCCCGCGACGAAGGGACGATCGTGCAGGTCGGCTCCGCGCTGGCGTATCGGGGCATCCCGCTGCAATCGGCCTATTGCGGCGCGAAACACGCGATCCAGGGATTTACCGAGTCCGTGCGGACGGAACTCATCCACGACGACTGTGACGTCCAGCTCTCGATGGTACAGATGCCCGCGATGAACACTCCGCAGTTCGAGTGGTCGAAGAGCCGAATGCCGAAGAACCCCCAGCCGGTGCCACCGATCTACCAGCCCGAGGTCGCCGCTCGATCGATCACGTGGACCGTCGACCGCGGCAAGGACGAACTGTGGGTCGGTCGATCGACGGTGAAGGCGATTCTGGGCAACCGCCTGATTCCGCGGCGGCTCGACAACATACTCGCGAGCGGCGGCTACGACTCCCAGCTGATCGACGAGCCGACCGATCCGGACCGCGAGAACAACCTCCACGAGCCGCTGTCCGGAGACTTCGGCGCCCACGGGCCGTTCGACGACCGGGCTCGTGATCGGAGCTACCAGCTACAGGCGTCGATGCACCGGCGAGCGATCGCCCTGCTCGCCGCCCTCGCGGCCGTGATCGTAAGCGCGTTTCTCGGTCGATGGGCCGCATCGGCCGAATCCGGGTGAGCCGCTCACACGACGTATGGACATCCACTCTCGCCGTCCGTCGCCGATCACCGTTCGTTACTGTTCGCCGCGGTTTCCGAGCGGTACAACCGTCGTGCTTTTTGCACTGCCATTCTAACGGATAGCTACTCACTTCAGATGCAACCGACGCGCACACGCTCGTCCGTCGCTTTGCTCGCGGTCGTCCTCGCTGTGATGACGGTGGCGGGCGGGCTCGCCGGCCCGCTGGTGGCGACCAGTTCGGCCGTGGCGTCAGATAGTGCGTCCGCCACGACTTTCGACGGAGTAACCACCACGTCTCCCGATGGGCCGGCCGCGATGACCGATCGGACGCCGGCCCTCGAGTCGGCCACGGCCTCGAGCGCGGTGGCCGCGACACAGGACGCCCGTCCCGAGACCCCCTCGACCGAGGACACCGTCGGCTACGTCGAGGGCTACTGGTACGACGACGAGCTGGCCGTCGACGGCCAGCCGAACGCGGTCGTCGACGAGGACGAACTCGATCCCGTTATCTATCGAGCGATGGCCCGCGTCGAGACGATCCGTAACATGACGTTCGCGGACGAGGTCGCCGTCGACGTCGTCTCCCGCGAGACCTACCGGCAGACCAACGAGGAGCGCTTCGCGAACTATACCGCGGCCGAACGACTCGAGCAGAACGTCGGCTACGAGGCGCTGTTCACGGTCGATCGGGAGACGGCGGCGGCCGACGCGACCGAGACGGTGTACGGCGGTGCCGTTAAGGGCTACTACGACCCCGAAACGGACGAGATCGTCATCGTCTCCGAGAACCCCGAGACGCCCGAACTGGACGAGTTGACGCTCGGCCACGAACTCGTCCATGCGCTGCAGGACCAGCGCTTCAACCTGTCGCAGCTCCATGGCTCGACGCAGGACGCGGAACTGGCCGGCAACGGGCTGGCCGAAGGCGACGCCAGTTGGGTCGAACGCGAGTACGAGGCGCGGTGTGGCTCCGAGTGGGACTGTCTCAGCCCCAGCGGCGGGGAACAGGCCGGAACCTTCGACGTCAACTGGGGCATCTATTTCGCCGTCTATCAGCCCTACAGCGACGGCCCCGACTACGTTGACCACCTGCGCCGTCAGGGTGAAGGCTGGTCGGCGGTCAACGCGGCCTACGACAACCCGCCCGCAACGACGTCCGCCGTGATTCACCCCGGCTCCGAGCGCGAGCCGACCGACGTTTCGGTCCCCGACCGCTCGAGCGACGGCTGGCGACAGCTTTCCGTCGACGACGAGGTGGCGAACGACACCGTCGGCGAAGCGGGCATGGTCGCGATGTTCGCTGCCGACGCGATGGACGGGAGCCAATCGTCGGTGATCAGCGCTAGCGAACTCTTCGGCAGCGAGGACGGAAGCTACAACTACGACCATTCCGCTACCGACGGCTGGGCCGGCGACGAGCTGGTCGTCTACACCAGCGACGAGATCGACAACGAGAGCGATTCCGCTGCCGCGGCTGGAGAGGCCGGCTACGTCTGGCGAACGAAGTGGCAGTCGGCCGGGGACTCCGAGGAGTTCCTCGACGGCTACCGCCGGCTACTCGACAACCACGGTTCCGAGGCGGTCGACGATCGCCAGGACACCTTCGTGATCGACGACGGCGGGTACGCCGGCGCGTACTACCTCGAGCAAAACGGAACGACAGTGACGATCGTCCGCGCCCCGTCGGTCGCAGAGCTGTCGAACGTCGAGGCCGGCGCGGCACCCGAAGCTGCTCCCGACCCCATTCCCGGGTTCGGTGTGACGGCCGCAGCGGGCGCGATCGGGCTTGCACTGCTCGGATCGGCGACTTGGTTCGCCGTTGGCCGCCGCCGACAGTGACCGGGGTACCGAACGAGCCACGTGCCGTCCTCGAAACTGACCGACACCGCATTTTCGCTGCCGCCCGATCGACGGCGCTTTCACAACCTCGCCGAACGGTGATCCAATGAACCGCGGCCGACTGTTCGCCGTCGTCGCACTGGTCGTGCTCTCGGGCTGTGCACTTCCCGGCTCCCCCGACGGGTTCGACGCGGACCGCGAACTCGGGCACGTCGGCGAGTACGCCCACGACGACGTCTTCGAATTCGACGCGAGCGACGGCCTCACCGAGGCGCAACTCGAGGCCGTGAAACACCGCTCGATGGCCCGGATCGAGGTCGTCCGCGGGCTGAAATACGACCGCGATGTCGACCTCGAGGTGATGAGCCGCGCCGAGTACCGCGACCAGCGATCGGACGGGACCGGAAACGCGTCGGCGTTCACCAACGAGCTCTGGCGCGGGGCGTTCCTCGTCGACGGCGAGACGGATGTCAATCGGGCGTTCGACGATCTCTACGGCGATTCTATCCAGGGCTACTACGTGAACGACCGGATCGTCATTATTGCTGACGACACTGACGAGATCCGGATCAATCGGCGGATCCTGATCCACGAGCTGACCCACGCGCTGCAGGATCAACGGTTCGGTATCGCTCGCGAGAGCGAGACGATCGATGGGATCCGCGCCGAAAACGGCCTGCTCGAGGGCGAGGCGATCGTCGTCCCCGATCGGTACGATCGTCGGTGCGGGAACGAGTGGCAGTGTCTGCCGGCCGTCCAGCCGCCGACGACCGGAGGTGAGACGCTCGCCGATCGTCCGTTCAACGCCGGGCTCTTCCTCTCGATCTACGTGCCCTACACCGAGGGGCCGCCGTTCGTCACCGATCTCTCCGAGCGCGGCGGCTGGGACGCTGTCGACGCCGCCCACGATGCCCCGCCCCGGAGCACCGCCCAGCTGATCCACTCGGAGCGCTATCCGGACACTGAGCCGGTCGATGTCTCGATCGCGGACCGCTCGAGCGACGAGTGGCAACCGATCACGGACGGTGGAGACGGCGATGACGGCGAGATTCGGACGGAGACGATCGGCGAGGCCACGCTGTTCGCGACGCTCTGGGCGAACGGCGTCATCGAGCGCCCGCTCACCGAGGGGACGACCGAGCGCTCGCAGTACAATTACTCACATCCCGCGACGGCCGGCTGGGCCGGCGATAGCATCCGCGTGTACCAGCGGACGGACGAACCGGATCGGACAGGCCACGTCTGGCGGCTCGCCTGGGAGAGCCGCGCCGACGCGGCGGCGTTCGGCGATGCGTACCGACAGCTCCTCGCGAACCGCGGGGCCGAACGGGCCGACACTGCTGGAAACGGTGTCTACCGGATCCCCGAGGGCGAGGCCTTCGAGGGGGCGTATCGAATTTCCGTCACCGGCGAGACGGTCGAAATCGTCGGCGCGCCGACCGTCGACGACCTCGAGGCGATCCGTCCCGCTGAATCGGGCTCGAACCAAGGCAGGTCTGGGGCCGCCTTCGAACCTGCAGTCTCCCTCGAGCCGCCGAGCATCTCCGAATCGACTCCGGTCGACGCGTCGCCACGGTCCGCATCGGCGTCGCCGGACGGGCCACCGAAGACGTCGCGCGCGCCGGCAGACGGGTAGCTTTTTTGTCTCCCGCGGGAAACCGACGATATGTCAAATCCGTTCGGAACCGTCCCCGCGGCGGCGATTCTCGAGGGGGACGCGACTGATGCTTACTTCGAGCGCACGCGGGAGACGCTCGAGCACGCGGACAAGAACCCCCGCGTCGTCGCCGAAGTCACCGCCGATCAGTTCCCAACGGGGGAGTTCGACGTGTTTACCGGCGTGAAAGACGTGGCAACGCTGTTCGAGGGGCGCGGCGTCGACGTCGATGCGCTTCCCGACGGCCAGCTGTTCGACGGCGGCCCCGTCCTCCGGATCGAGGGTCCCTACCTCGAGTTCGCCGAACTCGAGACCTCGCTGCTTGGCTTTCTGTCCCAGCCCAGCGGGTTCGCGACGGCCGCCCTCGAGACCAGACTGGCGGCTCCCGAGTCGCTTGTCCTCTCTTTCGGCGCGCGCCACGTTCATCCCTCGATCGCGACGACGGTCGAGCGGGCCGCGTTGCTCGCGGGTCTCGACGGCTTCTCTCACGTTGCTGCGGGCGAGGTTCTGGGCCGAGAAGCGGGCGGGACGATGCCCCACGCGCTCATGTTCTGCTTCGGCGAGGGCAATCAGGCCGCGGCGTGGACGGCGTTCGACGAGGCCGTCGGCGAGGAGGTGCCTCGGATCGCGCTGGTCGACACCTTTTGGGACGAGAAGAGCGAGAGCCTGCTGGCGGCCGAGACGCTCGGCGACGATCTCGACGGCGTTCGGATCGACACCACGAGCTCTCGTCGCGGCGACTTCCGGCACATCATCCGCGAAGTCCGCTGGGAACTCGACGCCCGCGGTCACGAGGATGTCGACATCTTCTGTAGCGGCGGCCTCGAGCCCGAAACCATCCGCCCGCTGCGCGACGTCGCCGACGGCTTCGGCGTCGGCAGCCACATTACGGGTGCCGACTCGGTCGACTTCAGCCTCGATATCGTGGAAATCAGCGAGGGATCTTCCGATCCCTCGAGCAACCGGACGCAGTCCGGCGATGAGGGCAGCCCAATCTCCAAGCGAGGTAAGTTGTCGGGGGGTAAGGATGTCTACCGAACACCCGACGGCGGTCACCACGTCGCACTGGCCGACCGCGACGGCCCCGACGAGGGTGAGGCGCTGCTTGAGCCGCTGATCCGGGACGGCGAGATCGTCCGGGAATTCGACCTCGAGGCGGCCAGCGAGCGGTGTCTGTCCGATGCCGATCGGGTCGCGTTCTCAAATCAATAGATTGAACTTTCCAGCCGAAACGGTCGGTACTGTCGGTCGAGAAGCAGCCCCAAAACCTCGCGGTCCGCGCTTGCGTTCACGCTCGCGACGCGCGACTCGAGCCGTTCCCCCGTACCTTCTCAGAGTTCCTCGATGCTGCCGTCGGCCTTTCGCTCGCGGAAGACCTGGCCTTCGAACAGCGTGACGATGACGTCGTCGTTCTGCCAGGCACCCGGTGCGAGCTTCGCCTTCCGGCAGGTTCGATCGAGGTACTCGCGGGCGCTCCAGTCGTTCTCGACCGGTACTGTCGGATACATCCAGCCGCCCTCGCCGCCGCCGTCGATGGCAACGCCGTGGGTGCCGAGCTCGAGATCGGCTAGCGGGTCGTCCGTCAGCAGCACGTTCCTGACGGTACAGACCGAAACCGTCAGGTTCGGGAGTTCCGAGGGGCTCACCTCTGAGCCACAGGAGTCCTCGCTGGCGGCCTCGATTGCCGCGTCCACGATGACGTGGCCGAGCTGGTCGTCCGAGTGGTAGCCACCCGCACAGCCCCGCAGGCTCCCCCGGCCGCGGGTCGACTCGAGGCGGACGAACGCACCGGTCCGCTCGTAGAAGGCCTCGCGCATGCTGCCTGGTTGTTCTCGCTGCCCGTGTCGTACGTAGGAGTCGACGGATTCACGCGCGAGTTCGACCGCGCGCGCACCGTCCTCGTAGGAAAGGTCGACGCCCTGTCCCTGGGACATACAGATGGACAAGGGGATAGTCGTCCTAAAACGCTTCCATTCGTCACGGGCCGCTTTTTGTGTCTTCAACCGGGGGACTTATTCGACCGACGCCCCAAGAAACGGTGGGAGAGAGAGCCTGGCTGCCGCGATGGTCCCGCCGGCGACGGCGCGACCACCTGGCGTGGCTCATCCCTTCGGGATGCATCACGCTCATAACGTGGACCGACTCTCCGAGTCGCTCCACGCTCGCGAGGAAAGTCCCCCCACCCGTTCGGGCGGGTGACCGGACGCAAGTCCGGAGCGGGAGACCGCTGGCTCTGGAACAGAAACGACACGTCTCGGCCAGACCGATGATGCGTGCGAACCCGACCGAGAGGAAGGGGAGTTGACCCGCAGAGGGAGGGCGGTTCGGAGCGCCTTTGGCGCGAGAACCGCCGAGAGGCGAGCGGCGATAGCCGCGAGCCGCGCGTGGCCGCATATCGCTCGCGGTTTGAATCCGCGGATCACGCTCGGCGTGATCGACCACCACTGCTGGCCGAGGATCGATGGAACGGCGAATCCTCACCGGTGCAAGTCCGCGCCGTGGTAGCCCGAACACCCCGCGGCCTCGCCGCGGACGGCGCGGACGCTCAGCCGAATGCCGGGCCGAACAGAAGGGGGCTTACTCCTCTCACCCAGTTTCACCCTCGAGAGAGGGTACGCCGGCTTGAGGCAGTCGGGCTCGAGTGTTCTAACGGCGCGTGCGGACCCCCGTCCTTCCTCACCGTCGACTACTGCGGATCGCTTCCCGAAGCGGAGGCGCGATCGGTGCGGCTTCGGCCCCGCCGGGTTCGCCGAGGGGAACTCCCTCGCTACGATATCCCGCGCTACTACGACATCCAGCGTCGCTACGATATCCAGCTCCACATCGCCCGTAGCATGTATCGGGTTCGCTGTTCTCCGTCGGTTTCTGGGTCGTCACTCTCGTTCTGGACGTCGGTCTCTCCGCCATCTTCGGTTTCGTCCGATCCGGTCTGCACCTCATCCGCGGTGTTCGAATCCGGGCCGTCGGTTTCGTCGGCTTCACCGCGTTCGTCGTCTCCCGTGTCTCCCTCCGCTTCCTCGTCTCCCTCGTCGCGTTCGCCCTCGTTTGCGCGAATCGTGGTCAGCCCGCCGTCGTCGATGTAGATCGTTCGATCGGCGACCGCACACCCCCCTCCCACGAACGCGCTCTCCGTTCGCGAGAAGACCCACTGCTCGCTGCCGTCGTCGAGATCGAACGCGACGAGCGAGTTTTCGTACTCGCCACCCTGTAACCCGAAGCTGACGAGGACTGCGTTGCAAGCGATCACGGGATCGCCGATACTGTGCGAGTACTTCCCCACGGACCACCGCTCGTCGCCACTCTCGAGGTCGACCGCGACGAGTTCGTATCCCGTGACGAAGACCAGCGTCTCCCCGCGGACGGCGAGTCGGCGGATCCCGCCGCTCCATCCCTCCTCGCGCTCGCCGGTCGTCGAATCGTAGGCGACGACCTCCTCTGACTCGGTTCGAACGAATACCCGCCCGTCGGTCGCCACGAGGTCGTACAGGTAATAATAATATGTATCGAGCGTCAGCCCCTGTTCGCCCGTCAGCGGATCGAGACCGACGATCGTTCCCGCTTCGGCGAGCACGAAGACGCACTCGTCGGTGGCCGCCACTCCCCCCTCGATCGTTCGGTCGACTTCGTTCTGTTCTTCCCAGGGATCGCCGATGGTCACGGTGACCGAGTCGCAACGCCAGTCGATCTCGCCGGTCTCACAGTCGATCGCGGACAGCCCGCCGTCGGCGGAGACGTAGACCCGCTCGAACGCGACCGTCGGCGGCGAGACGGCGGGTTCGTCAGCGTCGGAATCGGTGGCGTCGGAGACCGAGGTTTGCCATCGAACGTCCCCGTTTGCGGCATCGAGCGCGGTGACGCCCCGCTCGCCGCTCACGAAGACAGTCCCGTACGCGACCGTCGGCGGTTCGCTGGCACCGACATCCTCGCTTTGCCACTCGAGCGACCCGTCGGCGGCATCGAGCGCGTGCACCGCCCCCTCCACCGGGAGATAGACGATACCGTCGTCGACGACCGGCAATCCCCCGGCGTCGGCCGTCCAGTCGACTTCGAGGGTGTCGAAATCGAACCCGTCGCCGAACCCGTGGTCGGAGCCGACCGCGGCCGTGTTTCCGTATCCGCCTCGAGCGGCGGACCAGCCTGCCACAGCCTCTGGTGGTTGCGGCGGGACCTCACCTCCCGCGTCGGTCGTCGAAGCCGCGCTCCCTGACCCCGCGAGTACGCCACTGGCTGCGATAGTCGTTGCACATCCCGTCAAGAATCGTCGTCTCGTGTTTCTGTGCACACATTTCTACGGTGCGGTAGCCATCCTATATATTTTACAATTAAACAGATTCATATGGGAAACATACTATGTCATTCCGTTTCATTTCTGCAACAGTCACCGATCGTCGCCTGAGGGCGCCAACGAGTGCACTCAAAGCGTTGCCGGGACGACTCCAGAACCCACAGCGTCATTTGTGCTCATCCGCGTGCGGGTGGAAGGGACCGTTGTGCTCACGAAAAAGGCAGGATACCCTCGTCACCGCCGATATGTGGGTGCTCTCAGTTCGTGACCGCGGCTATAGTACCAACTGCAACTAGTTACACACTGATCGCACAGCTATCGTGCGATCAGGTGTGCAGTGACTTGCAGTGGCTACTATCTCTCACAGAGCTTCGGCGAGAACGTCGCCGGACCGTTCGTCGCGACGAACTGATAGCCCGCGTTCTTCGATAGCAGACGCTTGCTGTTCCGTGGCGCTACCGTGCCACGTTCCACTCGCGATATCGTAGTGAAGAGAACCTGAAGAGAACCGTCCTGACGGAGTCCAACGCGAACGAAGTGAGCGTTGGGCACGTCAGGACCGAACGACGAAGCGAGTGCTGAGCAACGCGAAGCACTCGTTAGGAGTGAGCGTCCTGACGGAGATTTGAACACAGGAAGACGGTCGCTCCCTTCGGTCGCGCTGCGACTTCCCTGCTCAAATCTCCGGGGAGTTTCGCCGACACCAGCCGCTCGCTGCTCACGGCTTCGCCGTTCGCTTTTCGTGGCGCTAACACGCCACGCGCCGCTCGCGGATTGGTGTCGGCAGAAACGTCCTGACGGAGATTTGAACTCCGGTCCCTGGCTCCGCAAGCCAAGAGGATAGTCCACTACCCTACCAGGACTCATCTCTTCGTAACTGCGTGGACATTAAAGCCCTTTCGAAAGGCTCCCGTTGCCGCCCCGGACTTTCGTGGCCGTTGTGGCGTCAATTACGGCTCCTCGAGACGGTCACCGGTCTCAAACTATCGTCCTCTCGGACCCAGACGAGATCGAGGACGTCGACATTCGACACGCGGAACCATCGCTGTGAGGTCCCTCTGCTCGCGGTTTCTCGCGTCAAACGCGGACTTCGGGGACCCAGCGGGTCGCACCGTTCGCCCCGGTTGGCGAACCGGATCCACCAATTGACCGCCACCGTGCCGTGTGCATCCTGTAGTTTAAGCCACAAGGCGCGGCCAGCATGAAGCATGTTCGAGAGCCGTCACCGAATCGAGGACCGACGTGATCGTCTCGAGGCCCGGACCGACGCAGAAACGCGTCGCCGCGCTGATTCGTCGAAACGCGGTCCGACTTGCCCCGTTCCCATCGGTCGAACCTCGGGCATTCGACGCCGCCGGCCCCGCGGTCGGAGGGGACGCGAGCGCGAACCGGGACGACCAGTATCGACGAATTGGCAACGTTTATGCGCGACCTACCCATGCACGAGCATAGAATGAGCGACATCGAGGGCGTATATGAGGACCTCGAGGCCGACGTTTCTCTCGAGGAGTTTCGCGAGGCCGTCGAGGCGAAAGTCGAGCAGATGGGGGGACTCGCAGACGAGGAGACAGCGGCGATGCTCGTCGCTCACGAAGTCGGCGAGAGCGAGGTCGGCGGAATCGCCGATATCGAACCCGGGATGGAGGAAGCGAAGTTCCTCGCCAAGGTGCTCTCGATCGGCGAGGTGCGCACGTTCGAGCGCGACGGCGAGGACGAGGACGGCCAGGTCGTCAACGTGGAGGTGGCGGACGAGACCGGGTCCGTGCGAGCGGCATTCTGGGACGATCACGCCCAGGCCGCCATCGAGGAACTCGAGGAGGGACAGGTCCTGCGGATCAAGGGCCGACCCAAGGAGGGCTTTTCCGGCGTCGAAATCAGCGTGGACGACGTCCAACCCGACGATGATACCGAGATCGACGTGCAGGTCTCCGATACGTACACCGTCGAGGACCTCTCGCTCGGTCTCTCGAACGTCAACCTCGTCGGCTTGCTTCTGGACACCGACAGCGTGCGGACGTTCGACCGCGACGACGGCTCGGAGGGGAAGGTTTCGAACCTCGTCCTCGGCGACTCGACCGGTCGCATCCGCGTGACCCTGTGGGACGAGCAGGCCGATCTCGCAACTGAACTTGAGGCCGGGACGACCGTCGAAGTGATCGACGGCTACGTCAAGGACCGCGACGGACAGCTAGAACTCCACGTCGGCAACCGCGGTGCCGTCAAGGAAGTCGACGAGGACGTCGAGTACGTCCCCGAGAGCACGCCGATCGAGGATCTCGAGATCGATCAGATGGTCGATATCGCCGGCGTCGTTCGCTCGGCAGACCCCAAGCGAACGTTCGACCGCGACGACGGCTCGGAGGGACAGGTCCGGAACATCCGCGTCCAGGACGCGACCGACGACATCCGCGTCGCCCTCTGGGGCGACAAAGCCGACATCGACATCGGCCCGGGTGACGAGGTCGCACTCGGCGACGTCGAGATTCAGGACGGCTGGCAGGACGATCTCGAGGCCTCCGCGGGCTGGCAGTCGACGATCACGGTCCTCGAGTCCGATTCGTCCGGCACCAGTGAGCCCGAGAGCGATACGAGCGGCTCGAGCGACGAGAACGCCGGCCTCTCTGCTTTCGCCGGTGACGACGGAGACTCTGACGAGAGCGACGCCGGTGTGAGCACCTCCTCGAGCGCCTCGAGTGACGCCACTGACGATAGCGCCAGTACCGACGCCGGGACCGACTTGGAGGAACCGTCCGACGGCGAGGAACGCGAGTTCACCGGCGTCGTCGTGCAGGCGGGTGACCCGATCGTGCTCGACGACGGCGAAACGACCATGAGCATCGCGACCGACGCTGACGTCGGTCTCGGCGAGGAGGTAACCGCCCGAGGAGTCGTCCGCGACGGTCGCCTCGACGCAAACGACGTATTCTGACGCTGCGAGCAACCTCATCGGCCGCCTAGGAAAAGCGTTAAGGGAGTTAGCTTCGCCTATCATTATATGAACGTCGAACTCCCGTTCGCCCCGGTGGATACGATCATCCGGCGGAACGCAGGCAATCTTCGGGTGAGTGCTGACGCGTCGAAGCAACTCGCAACGCGGATTCAAGAACACGGGAGCGAACTCGCAATCGACGCCGCTGAGGAGGCGACGGCTGACGGCCGGAAGACGCTGATGGCCCAAGATTTCGGCGCCGAAGCGGTCGTCGACAAAGACGACCTCGAGCTTCCGGTCGCGCCGGTCGATCGCATCGCCAGGCTGGAAATCGACGATCGCTATCGCGTCTCGATGGACGCCCGCGTCGCCCTCGCCGATATCCTCGAGGACTACGCGGATAACGTCGCCCGGGCGGCTGCGACTCTCGCACACCACGCCGACCGGCGGACGATCACCGACGACGACATCGAGACGTACTTCTCGCTGTTCGAGTGAGCCGATGCAGTTCGGCTACAGCGAGCTCTGTCTCGCACACGATCCCGGTTCGCGCCACCCGGAGTCGCCAGACCGGTTACGGGCGATCCGGGAACGGCTGAAGAAGAAACACGGCGTCACGTACGTCGAGAGCGACCCGTGCGAACTCGACGCGATGGCGGCCGTCCACGACCGCGAGTACCTCGAGTCCGTTCGGGAGTTCTGTGCCGACGGCGGCGGGAGCTGGGATCCCGACACCGCCGCCGTCGAGGAAACCTGGGACGCGGCCTGCCAGAGCGCGGGCCTTGCCTGCTGGGCCGCAGAGGAGGCGCTCGAGGGCAATACAGGACGTGACACGCCCTTCTCGATTGGGCGACCGCCGGGCCACCACGCGGTCTACGACGACGCGATGGGGTTTTGCTTCGTCAACAACGCCGCCGTTGCCGCCCAGTATGCCCTCGATCACGACGCGTACGACGTCGAACGGGTGGCGATCCTCGACTGGGATGTCCACCACGGTAACGGGACGCAGGACATCTTCTACGACAGAGGCGATGTGTTCTTCGCCTCGATCCACGAGCAGGGGCTCTACCCTGGCACCGGCGACGTCGACGAGACCGGCGAGGGTGACGGCGACGGGACGACGATGAACGTTCCGATGCCGGCCGGCACCGACGACCGGGAGTATTTAGCTGCCGTCGACGGGCCGATCACCGCCGCGTTCACCGCGTTCGATCCCGATCTCATCCTCATCAGCGCGGGTTTCGACGCCCATCGCCACGACCCCATCTCGCGGATCCGACTCTCGACGGAAGCCTACGCGCTGATGAGCGACCGCGTGCGGTCCCTCGCCGCCGACACCGACGCCGCGCTGGCGTTCGTCCTCGAGGGCGGCTACGGACTGGACGTACTCGCCGACAGCGTGGCACTCGTCCACGAGACCTTCGACGGTCGCGAACCGATCGAGCCCGACGACGAACCCGGCGACAATGCCGAATCGGCTCTCGAGGACGTGCTTGAGGCCCACGATCTCGACGTTGACCTGAACGATATCTGACGAAATGGATCGCGGCAGTGGCGAGACGCTGTGCCCCTCATACGGTCTGCTGTAACGATGTACCGGTGCGACCGCAGACTGGATCGCAGTCGCGCCGGAACTGACTTACAGCAGTCCGTATCAGGGCCGCGGTTCGAAGTACGTTCGCAGTTCCGTGCCAAATTCGGCGAGCAACGCCGTGATCTCCGGTCCGATCAGTACTTCGTACTCGTCTTCGAGTGCCGTCTCGACGTGTGCACCCAGTCCGACGTCGAAGAGGCGGTCGCTCTCGAGGAACGCGCGGGCGGTGGTAAACTCCCGTTCACGCTCGGTGACATAGCGCTCGCCCTCGATGAACGGACCGTAGGTGTCGGAGTCGTCCGCGTAGGACTCGTAGAAGCCGGCCGCGTGGTCGCGGACGTGAACCGGTGGCCCCTCGTGGCGCTCGACGGCCGGTCGCTCATCGACCGCAAGTTCGGCGAAGACGACCGCGTTTTCGTCGGCGATCGTCATCGACCGAAAGACGTCGAAGCCGCGATCGTTCAGCCCCTTCGTGATGCCCGCCAGCGACTTGCGAAGCTGCGGATAGAGCTGATCCTCGACGAGATCGGGGGCGTCGAACCGGACAGCGACAGGCGTAGTGACCCGGCGCTCGAGGTGTTCGCGCAGTTCCGACTCGGACAGCGGCTCCGGATCGTCGGGCTCGAAGTGGTCGATCCGCGGGGACGCGAGGAATTCCCGGGCGTAGTGCTGAAAGCGAGCGATGTTCTCGGCCGAGCAGACCGCGGCGACGTTGCGTTCGGGATCCGTCGGATCGATGACGATCAGCGGATCGTCGAACGGAAGGCCAGTGTCGCCGACTGCCTTCTCTCGAGACGACGAAACCGTCTCGCGCGTATGACCGTGTTCTTCTGGGTCGAGCTCGACCGGTGGCCGCCAGTCGGCCGCGGCCTCGAGCAGCGGCCGAAATCCGCCGTACTCGCAGACGAGGAGCTCCGTGAGATAGCCGCTGAACCCCCGGGTTCGGAGGTCGCTGCCGTAGACACCGATCCCCTTGAGAAACTGTTTGGTGACGCGGACAGACGCGGCGAGTTCATCGTCCAGTCGTCGCTGGAGGTACCGAGTATGAAACGGCGTCCGATCGACCGCCGAACGGATCTCGGTCGCCGATTCGAGTCGGAAACAGGGGACGACGTCGATGTCGAACCCCTCGACCGTCCCCTTAACGTAGGGATGTTCGGCGTACTCCTCGTGACCATCGGGCAGCGTCGCGTGGCCGACCTCGAGGCCGTATTGCTCGAGCGTTTCGCGCTCGAGCTCCGATGGGAATCGGACGAAGATGTCGATGTCGCGGTCACCGCTGGTCCAGGTGTTTCTCGCAGTGGAGCCGACCTGTAAGACGTCGGCGTCGTCACACAGGTCGGTCGCCGCGGTCTCAGCCCGATTCATGAGCCGATCGGCGACCGCTCGGAGCCGCGCGCGTTCGCCGTCGTCGGGAGTGACCCGGGCTCGGATCTCGTCGACGACTCGCTCGAGATCGTGATCCGGCTCTCGATTGTCGGGTTCGTCACTGTCGTCAGCGCGATTTCCGCACTGACCGCTGGAACCGTTGTCCGTGCTGTCGGCATCCTCCTCGCTCATTGGGAACGCGTACTCGAGCGGTGCGTGAAAGAGTATCGAACCCGGAGCAGGGAAAACGAAAGCCCTATCAAATGCACCCGACTACCAGATGATGAGCCGAAGTAGCTCAGATGGTAGAGCACCTCGCTGTTACGGCGATTCAGGTCTTTCCTGTCCGCCGCAGATACGAGGTTGTCCCAGGTTCGAGTCCTGGCTTCGGCGCTTCTCGATTCGTCGCGACTGGCTGGTCTGTGCCCCACAATTGAACTGTCACCCGCGAGTTCGACCACCGGCTTTCGGGGGAGAGATTATCGTCCTTCGCCAGTGACGTAGACACATGACCAGCGACAGCGACGACCGACGGAGTACCGACCACCACGGACACGATATCATCGATCCGCTCTACGTTGGGGTCGTCACCGTCTCGAGTTCGCGCGCGGGAACGGCGGATCCCGACGATCCGGGCGGAGACACCATTCAGGACTGTTTCGAAGCCGATGGCCACGAGGTCCGAGACCGGCTCCTGGTCCGGGACGACTATTCGGCGATCCGAACCGCCGTTCGCGGCCTCGTTGCACGCCGCGACATCGACGTGGTGTGTACCACCGGCGGCACCGGTGTCACCGTCGACGACGTCTCCCCGGAGGCGACCGCATCGCTATTCGAACGCGAGTTGCCGGGCTTTGGCGAACTGTTTCGCTCGCTCTCGTGGGACGAAGTCGGAACGCGAGCGATGGCCTCGCGCGCGACGGCGGGAATCGCCGTCGACACGCCCGTCTTCTGTCTCCCTGGGAGCCAGAGCGCCTGCGAAACCGCCTGTGAGGAGCTGATCGTCCCCGAATCGCCCCACCTCGCGGGACTGGCGACTCGGCACCGCGCGGAAACGACCGATCAGACGCTCGCGGATTACCAGGACGAGTAGGTGAGCTGCGTTTCCGGTCTCCAGACACGACTCTTGATCACGGCTTCGGTACTCGAGCGGCGGTTCCCTCCTCGAGACACGGACTGCCTGTAACTGCGGACGGTGAAACGCGACCATCCGTGGGCGTTCGTCCTGAGACGGCGAGACGACCAGTCAGATATCCTGTAACAGCCTTTATTGAGTACGAGCGCGTGCGTCGGATTGCTATGTGTCACCACTTCGAATCCGTGACCGACCTCGACGCCGAGGAGCGCGAGGACATCCTCGAGTCACACAGCGAGACGGAACTCGAAGCCGAACTGAGTGACGACGAACTCGAGGCGCTGACTGCGTAGGAACAGGTCAGTTTTGCTCGAGCGAATCGGACAGCAAACGTTAATTACCGCGCACGGTTTTTCCCGATTGAAGGGCCCTTAGCTCAGTCTGGTTAGAGCGCTCGGCTCATAACCGAGTGGTCGATGGTTCGAATCCGTCAGGGCCCATGTAGTGAGCCGAGCAATTCGCGAGGCTCGCGGAGTGAACCCTGACGGTTCGAACTAGACGACGGCGAGCGAAGCGAGCCATCGGCGTAGTTACGAATCCGTCAGGGCCCATCCGCAAAAACCCGAAGTGTGGCCGAAACCGATTCGGCTGATAACTGGGGACTGAACCACTCAAAGCGCAGCTTTTCTGTTTCCGCGCTACCCTCGTTTGAACCTGAACCGAACCAGTCACTGGTTCCGGGTCGTCGCCCTCCTGCGAAATTAGTAGCCGAAACGGGGTGGTCGGCGTGACGGTCGCGCCCTGGCCGTCGGTCGACAACTCGATGTGCAAGCACTGCGGAGCCCACGTCACCGACCACTTCTCTCGGGTTTTCGGTGACAACCACAACCGAGCCCACCGCTGTGGTGACTGCGATACGTACGCGCGACTAAGCCGTGGCTCTGCAGCTGGCGTCGACGTGTCGATTCCGGATCCGGAAACGTCGCCCGGCCGTCACGGAGGTGAGACCGATGTGTAGCGGGTTCGTCCTGGCGAACCGGCTGTACAATGTCGGGAGTCAAACGCCCATAGCCCATCCGGCCCATCAAGCGACTGACGCGGACGTTCGGCGGGCGCTCGAGAACCGAGAGGTTCGCGCCGACAGTGGACAGTCCTCGAGTGATACCCACCAGCGCTATGACGATGTTTCTATAGTAGCCACTGGAAGTCATTGTACGCCTGATCGAACGACAGCTGTCCGATCAGTGTGTGAATCGTTTCAGTGGCTACTATAGCGTTGGAACGGGCGCTGCTGGTCCGAATGAATTGGATCTCTCTGTGCAATCGAGTCGAGATATTTGTCGATTATCTCGAATTTGTCGTGCTTTCTATGGAGATGGCATCGAACGTGGTCTTGATCCTTACACTTCTTCTGACAAAGTGGACACGTGTGTATGTGGTTCACTAATTCTCTACAATTGCGAACTGGATTTATGTCTCTCTCCTAAGCACTTAGGGTGAGAGAGATCGGTCTGTAGAAGCGGGCACTGACCACGAAGACAGTGGTTCGCGATGAATCGCCTCGTTGAGTCCGACGAGTGTAAACGATGCGGTGACCGCATCGGCGCGCTTCACCGGCTCTGTCTCGTCTTGCAGCCACTATGTTCTCGATAGCAATACTGTCCTATCAGTGTGTGGTACTGACTACCTTCGGGCCTGTGGTTCGTAGGCCTTAAGTAGTGATCGGCGATTACAAATATATACGAAGATGTGGCGACGGGGCGTTTGGATACGCCGTGT
>NZ_JBHDYC010000033.1:0-24249 GCF_041894845.1 Natrinema sp. H-ect4 | reverse complement strand
TCGTCACCGTTTGAACGGATGTGCGCGCAGTTAAAAGATTGGAAAGTTGTCGGCTTCACCCTCGGGGTCAAGCCCCGAGGCAGTCGCCTTGCACCGCCTGTACATCCGTCGGATGCTCCGGCTGGCCAGGCAACACCTGAATATCGGCCGCGTCTACCTTGACGCGGGAACGGAGTTCTACAACTCAGACACGATCTCGACTATCACCGAACAGGGGCTGGAACTGGTGATGCAGGGCCGGAAATCGGGGAAGACAGTCAAGCACTTCCTGAACGGGATGGCGCGTGCCGATCTGCGGTCGTCGTACTACCCCTACGGCGTGGGCGACCTCGACGAAGACAGCTACTACGCGGTCGGGCTGAAGTCGGACAAGACGGTGAACTACCCCACCCTACTCAGCCGCTGGTGGGGCTTCGTTGAGGGTGGGGCTTCCTGTTTCTACGACGCGCTTTGCAGACACTGAATGGGTGTCCGTAGGGAGCGCAGTCTCCAGAGGCGTGTCTTCGGGCCATCCCAGCCCTAGTTCAGAAAAGCCGCGCTGCAAGACGTTCAGCGCCGTCGCAAAATCGCATGCGATTTTGCTGCCCGTCAGACGTAGTCTGACGACCGCATTCGCGTCCCGGTCCCACTCGAACCCACACGACGGACAGGAGTGTTCTCGAACCCAGATGGGTTTCGCCGTCTCCACATCACACTTCGCGCATTCTTTCGTCGTTCCTGGTGCTTCCACCTGAACGACGTGACAGCCGTACAAGTCTGCCTTGTATTCGAGGAGCGTGATGAACTGACGCCACGCCGCGTCCTGCTTGTTGCGAGCGTTCTGTGACTGCTCCAACATCCCCTTCACGTCCAAGTCCTCGACGAACACAGCATCGTACTCGCGGACGAGCCACGTCGTGATTTTGTGCTGGTAGTCCAGCACCTTTCGACGGATGTGTCGCTTGACCGTCGCCACTTCTCGGAGTTGCTTCTCGTAGCTGTTCGCCCCCTTCTCCTTCTGCGACAACTTCCGTTGCTCGTGGCGGAGGCGGTCGTACTCGTCTTCGAGGTCAAGCCAGTCCACGATCTTGCCGTCGCTAGTGTGAATGTAGTTCTGGATGCCGAGGTCAACGCCGACGCTGTTGCTCGCGTCGAGCGAATCAACCGGGGGTTTCTCGGGAAGGTTGGCCTCGTCGGTTTCGAGGCCGAAGGAGACGAACCAGTCGCTAGTTGACTCTTTCTTGACCGTGACTTCTTTGATGTCGGCTTCGTCGGGGATTTCGCGGTGGTAGCGGATCGGGATGTCGCCGATTTTCGAGAGCCAGAGCGTCGCACGTCGGCCACTCGTGTTTTTGAGTTCGAAGCCAGACTGCGAATACGTCATACTCTGGAACTCCTTTGGAGACTTCCACTTGAGCTTCCCGACCGTGCGTCCGCTTTGCTTCTGCTCGGAGAGTCCGCTGAGGTTCTGGTAGAACCGCGTGACGGTTCGTTGCAGTGCTTTGGAGTTAACTTCTGCGAAGACGGGGAATTCGTCTTTCCAGTCGGTGAGTCGGTAGTGGTGTTTGTACGCGGAACCGATGTCATCAACGTCCACGTTCTCGTATTCGTAGAGAGTGTAGTTGTACGCTTGGCGATGAATGTCGATGTGAGAGTCCAGTCCAGCCGCTACCTGTTGTGTCGGGTATGCGGGGTAGCGGTGACTGTACTCCATCGCTATCCCTTGATTAGAGATGTGTTCACTTCATGGCTTGTACTGTCGTGCGGCGATTCATCCCCTCCCTACTCGCTCCTTGAGGAAGGGGCATTCTTGCCTCAATTCTGGTAAATGTTCCGTCAAAACGGGACGCTGCAGTTGAAACCAGAGCCCTCGTCTGAGGCGACCTCGTACAGAAATGCTCTACCTCGAATCGTCGCCAGAGTTGCTCTCCTCTTCGAGGATATCCTCTGCGTCGTCTTTCACATGTTGCTGGTGGGAAGCCGAGGTCTGGACGCTTTGGGCGGCATCGAGTTGGTCGTTGACGACCGCATTCTGCTGTGGCTCCCACGTCTCCGGCGGTTCGGATTTGATGTATTCGACCCAGCGCTTGATGCCCTCGATGCGCTGCTCACGGTTGCGTTCGTGCTTCGCGTCGAGGTGCTCAGGCGCGTTTGAATCGCTCATATTCGTCTTCGACGTCGTTCCAACTGCTACTCGTTGCCGACATTGTTGAGCGCGCTGTTCAACTCGGAGAGTTCTCGGACGACGTTGCTGTCTGCGACCCGGTACCGACGTGGAGACGTATTCGGGGCCTCCTCGATGAGTTCGATTTCAAGCAGAAGGTCGGTGTAGTTGCCGACAGTCTGGCGTGAGACGCCGGCTGCTCTGCGAGTTCAGTTTTGTTGAATTCGCGGTTCGGCGGAAGATCGAGTAACGCATCTACGAGGATCGGGATGGCGTCGTACTGCGTAAGGTAGAGCCACCCGCTGGGATGTTCCCTACGGAGTTCCTTCTTCTCCCCGCGGTCAACCGTGTGTTCCATGCTGCTCATACAGAGAGACAACCGCATAAATCGTCGGGAATAGCGTGTTTATAACGCCTCATCTGATCCGCTCGATTGACTCAAGGCCGGGGACCTCGGCGAGCCGTCTACTCACCTCCGCATCAGTCATCGTCGTGGTCCAGCGAAGGGTGATGCTGACAATGATGGCCGTTGCCGAAAGCTTCGGATCGATACCGCGCATCTCGTCAATCGTGACAGTATCGATGTTCTCGGCCCGCGAGAGGCGCTCTTCGGCGTCGGTGACGAGATCACTGTCTGCGCCACATGGGATACGGATCGTGACGACAGCAGTCGCCGTCGGTTCGGGGTCGTTGTCATTGGTGATTGCCATGATGTTACCTCTGTTGAAGAGCGTTGCTCGGGCTGTTTGTTCCACGAGCTGCGCTCCGAGTGCGCGAGGGGCGATTCGAACGCCTGTCTCGGTCGTGGCACGACCGCGTGATACCGAACTACACTACTCGCGCTCGACGAAGAAAGATGAGAAGACCGCGCTATGCAGGCTCGAAGGTCTCGATTTCATCGATGACCTGCTTCGGGTTTTCGGCGTGTTCGATGAACGAGAGGACGTTCTCCGACCAGCCGGAAACGTTGTAGACGTTCTCGTATCCCTCCGGCGTCACGAGATCGCCGTAGGACGCAAGGTCAACGAGATACAACGCGGTGTCCGAGGAAACCTCGCCCCGATACGCGTCGAACGCCGCCTTGACCGTCTGGGTATCGTGCGCCGTGAATGGCGTGCTGTCCCAGATCTGCATGTCGGTGAAGACAACGATACGCTCGACCGTCTCGCCTCGGTCGCGGAGGTACTCCAGCGCCTTCCAGCCGTTCGTCGAGTTCCCGACGTCCTCGTCGATGGCCAGTACCGCATCTTGACGCTGCAGTACTGGCGTGTCCACGTGCATCGGAACGGTCTGGAAGTCGTCACCGAACCCGCCAACCTCGGCACCTTGGTCGGCTAGGATCACACCGAACAACGCACCGATCTCTTTCGGGCGGAGAGTGCTGTTCGTGGATAGCGCCATGTCCATCGACCCTGAGAGGTCCACGGCGACGAACGTGTCTCCGAGTCCGTCAGGCACCGTCTCGACAGCGACGTCGATTGCGTCCTCCAGCCACCGCTCGACCGCTGGTGCTTGGACGTCAGCATTCTGGAGCGCGGTGTACGCCTGGTAGTACCGGAACGGGTACAGCGGCGCGTACCGGACTGCTTCCAGGTCCAGGTGGCCTACGACGGTGTCCTCGTCGACGCCGGCTTCGAGCATGTTCCGGAGGTTCCGGATCGACGCGAAGATCGGCAGCGAGTACGTGTCGTCCTCGATGAGTGACTCCCAGGCGTCCCGAGTGTTGCCGCTCTCGGAGATCACCGTCTCCCAGGTGTTGGGCGACGGCAACGGTTCGACGTCGGGATAGTCGTCGAGATCGCCGCGTATGAACCGCTCGAACAGCACCTCCTGGTCGGCGTCGACCGGCTTCGGGTGGACGCGATTGAATACGTCGTGCAGCGTCACCTCACGCCGCGACAGCTCGTACTTTCCCAGGGTGTAGGCGTCCGCCATCGAGACGAGCGCGTCTTCGATGCCGCGTCGAAGCGGCCACGGGGCAGTCCCGCCGAACAGCTGGTCGTGGATGGCGAGTGCGGTCGCCGTTTCATCCATCCGCTGGATGATCTCCGGGGCCCACTCGCGGATGAGCGACTCGGGTGAGTCATCCTTGAACCGGTCGTCGTTGGCTGCCAGTACGAGCAGGACCTGTGGAATGTCCCGCAGGTAGAGTTCCTGGCGCGCGTACGCGGCGAGCTTCAGGACGAACTCCGGGTCTTCGTCGGCCGCGGCGTCGAACCGCCGGACGACAACAGCGAGTTGCTCGTCATCGGTTTCGTAGAACGAGTTCTCCAGCAGTTGGTTGATCGTGCGCTTGTACAGTGCGAGTCGAGGGTCGGCAGGCTCGAACGCTTCGCCACCTTCGTAGTTGGTGGTTCGCGTCGCCTCCGCGATCGTTTGCTTTGGCGTGTTGAATTCCATGCTATCACTCGAAGCCGCAACAGGCGACTCCGATACCGGTGCTGCTCACACGCAGTGCAAGCAGCGAACATCCCCGGCACGATTCGAACGTGCGACACCCGGCTTCGAAGGCCGGTGCTCTGTCCTGCTGAGCTACGGAGACAAAGACGTGGCCGGGAAACCGCTGGAGCCGGAACAGCGTGCTACCTGGTTACACTACGGTGGAACAGTGGGATTCCACCGCCGGGATTCGAACCCGGACTTCCGGCTCCTGAGGCGAAGGATGACTCCAACTCGACGGCCACGAGATGAGTGATGGCGACCGGAAAACTGTCGGGGCGGGACCGGTGTCGAGAGCACCCTCGTGCTCTCTTTGTCCGGGATGTTATCGATGGACGGTGCCACCGACAGGATTTGAACCTGCGAGTTCCTGGCGAAGCAACGCCCCGACTCGACGGTCGCCACGTGCGGTCGGGAAACTGACGGTGCGACGGGCTATGACTCCCGTTGGTGTGCTTTGTGGGCGAAGAAACGCATCACCTCGACGACCACACGCCTGGGGTAAGCCGGCCGTGATAGCGTCACGAATCCGTGGCTGCCCGCTATGTTAGACACGGAAAACGCTGTCAGGGCCAGCCCCCCGAGTGCTCCCGAGGGGAATCGAACCCCTATGAATCAACCATGAGCGGAAGCAAATCGCTTAGCGAGCTCATAATCCTCGGCCCAGTTGATATTGCTATTCGGGTGAGTGGCTTCTTCAACTCTTAGCCACTTCTCGTAACTTCCGGTCTCCTCGATTGGAACCCAATAATATCCATCGTTCTCGGGGCAGTAGACGGCGAACCCATCGATCTCGTCGCTTCGATAAGGCTCGTCACGACACTCCTTCGTATTCGACTTCGTTGATTTACAGTTGAAAACGACATTTTCGTCTTGAATTCTGCCAGTTTTGACCTGAACTCTAACAAATCTGCCTTTTGTATCGACTACGAAGTCGTACCGATCATTATCTCCAATTGGATCGAGAACCGTGTAACCTCGCTCCATTAGGAACGTGGCTACTCTCATTTCAGTTACGTCTCCTTGCTTGCTAGTATTCATACTGGATCCTTCCGATGATGTTTGAATATGAAACTTATAGCTTGATTAACTCTCGCAAATCGAGACTCCGGGAGTGCCGCTGGTCGCAGAACCAAGGTCCGAGTTACGGCGGACAAATACGGGTCAACGCAGCCGTTCGAAGCCTTCGAGTCGCCCGTGCGTGAACGTCGCCTGGTACGTGACCAGTGAGTCGAGATCCTCGAAGGAGCGTTTGATTTCGAAGCGGCCATGGTAGTCGTTCCGCTCGATCCAGCCGTCGTGAACTCGGTTGAGACAGCCGGCCATATAGAGAAAGTCGCCCTCTTCGACATCTTCACGGGTCGCGTATGGCCGGTCCTTGGGCGGCACATCTTTTGTGTTCCACTTCTCTTCGAAGAGATGACCATTCGCCGTAATCCGAAATGTGGTCATGGTCGGTCGGTCGATGCCTTTCGTCTGCCAGTCGACGTCCTCGGCAGGAGTGACCACATCGGGGTACTCCGGCAGGTGGACGTCGTCGTAGAGTTCGACTATATCGAATAGTCCCATTGTTGTCCTCCATTGCGGGACCAGGAGTCGAACCTGGACCTCGGGGATATGAGCCCCGTGGACTGCCATTACCCTATCCCGCAGCACATAATTCGGAATTCACTCATGGGCATCTCTCAGTTCTCCACAGCTGTCCGTCCCTCAGTCTAGTCGGCTGGAAGTGAGAGGTCTCGGACTGTTGAAGAGTGCTCCAGCCCGGATTCGAACCGGGGGTTCAGCCGTGAGTTTGGCCGCTACTCCACTGGAGCGGGTTGGCCTCTCCTGGAAGGGGTCATCGGCCAGTGGGACGGGCAGGATTCGAACCTGCGTGTTCTCGTTACAAGTGAGATGAAGGAGCTCTCACCGTCGCACCGGATCTCCGGTGAAAACTCGGCGAGAGCGTGAATGCCAGGCTTATCCACCGTCCCGCAGTCTCCCCGACACGACTCGAACGTGCGTCTCCTCCTCTATAGAGAGGTGTCGTCGCTACTAGACCACGGGGGAAGTGTCGCCGCGAGGATTCGAACCTCGGAAGGACCTACGCCAGCGGTTCTGAGCTGCTTCCCGTTGACTACTTGGGTACGGCGACGCAACGTTGGAGCGGGAATTGTCTACCGGCAGTATGGCCGGATGCCGCCACCAGGATTCGAACCTGGGAAGGACTAACCACACGGTCCTCGACCGTGTCCGTTTGACCACTCTGGCATGGCGGCGCAATTCGAGAATCGCCAACGACTCTGCGAATCACTTCGGCACGCAGCAGCGGGAGGGCGATTTCAACACTCGTGTCCTCGCGGATGCCGCGATTCCAACGCAGTGCCTTGACCAAGCTAGGGAGATCCCGCCACGGTGAGACGGAGATTCGAACTCCGAAGCCTCGCGGCTCTCGGTTTCAAACCGAGCGCGGTCGCCTATCCGCATGTCTCACCATCACTGTCGGAGCTTGCTCCGACGAGCCCGCCTCGCGTTGCTCACCGGGACGCCGGAAGACGTACATCGCTCAGCTTCTGACCCCTGATTCGCTCACGCTTAGCAGAGCACCGTGACTAGTTGAACCGGGAGACCATATTTCAGACCCTCACCGTCGAGGTGAGTGAGTTCACCAGTACCCAGTCACGGCAGGGACGAATGGCGGTCACCTCGTTCCGTGGAAGTACGCGCCGTCGTCGGTGACGCAGATTCTCACACTTCCAATCGTATCGATGGACGTTGTTTCACCGAGTGGGACGTGGCGGAACGCTTCCTCCTCGCAGGCAGGGCAGACATTCTTTGACATCACGCCGTGTCCCGGAGTCGAACCGGAAACCCGTTGCCGGGACTGGCGTAGCAGGCCAGTGGGATCACCATTTCCCAGACACGGCACACTGAGCCGACGAGGATTCGAACCTCGGTCCTGTGCGCCCAAGGCACAGATCGTCGGCCGCTGGACCATCGGCTCACAGGACTGCCGAGCGTTCGGCAGTTGATTATCTATCTGTACGACTGTTTGCAACTGCGCAACCGCGACCTCTCGGTCGTGATTGCGCGTCTCATCGCATGGGCGTACTTCGGGTTCTCCCGGGAATACCACACCGGCTCATGTAGGTTGCAGACCCTGCTGGGCCCAGTACCGCGGGAACGATCCAGATGACCGTACCAACGGGCTGCCTACCTCGATGGGTATCCCCACGTGGCCACGCCACGCGTCCACGCCGACGCCGGGATTCGACCCCCGATCACGGCCGTGACAGGACCGGATGCTCGCCGGATTACACCACGTCGGCATGTCGCCCCGGCCGGAATCGAACCGGCGGCCTCCGGATTCAAAGTCCGGCGTCCCTCGCCAACGGAGGCTCCGGGGCTTGACGTAGCCGCAGCTAACGCTGCGGGGATGCATACCACGATTCCTAGTACGCTCAGCGCGCACGGAATCGCTCGTTCGTCCCACTGTCAGGAACGAACGCAGACCAAACTGCCGCAAGCCTCAGTGGCCGCACTCGCGTGACGCTGTGAACCAAGCGAGTACTAGGCGAAAGCAGGCGGCAACCCCGTGTTCCCCAGCCCCGGACGGGTAGTCCGCGTGGGAGCCGGGTTATGCGGGTGAGAATGTCCGGAGATCGCCGGAGCGCGTCGAACTCTCGCGTTCGATGGCGACGCAGGTCCAGCGATTCTCGTTCGGACTCTCCACATGCTGGTCTTGTAGATACTTGCCGAACACGCGACCCGCGGCTAAGCGAGAACGAGCAGGTCGCGGTTTGAGGCGAGTACTGACCATCGTGTGGAACCTTCCGTTTTCGAGGTTGGTATCGGACGTCGATTACGGAATATCGTGGCAGTTGTATTAAAATTAGTCAGGGTGTGGTTCACACAGGCACGGTTTGGAAGAGTCGCAATTCGCGGAACGGTTCTTGGAACAACGAATATCCTTCTCAAGCCGTAGCCCAGTGCTAGAACTTGTGATGACACGGATGGCGCGTCAAACACCTATGTCCGTGGAGAACGAACAGGTAGTCAGGATGGCGGCGAATAATGACAAAATCCAGTTTCGGGGGGAAGCTGAGAAAGAAGCAACACAGGTCGTTGACCAGATGCGTCTCGGGGGGATCAACATTAGTGAGCTTGCCCGGCAAGGGCTCCGAGAGAAACTTCGAGAAGTTCTTTCGGACGAAGAGAAGATCACACTTCACCAGCGATACAAGCAGGGAGACATCCCTGAAGACGTTGCAGAGATCCTTTTTGGAGATGCCCTGGAGGAAATCAAGCGCGAGGGGGAGGCCTTTGAGGAGGCTTCGGAACTGGATAGGACGGGGTTTTCCAGCAGTAGCGATGGTGGACGGTGAGGGGCGCTATCCAGTTATTGTCGATACAGATGTATTAATCGCTGTCGCAAACACACGCTCTGGTCCCGTCTCACGGTGACTCTGAATCTGACGACAACGAACGTCTGTTTCCAAGAACTCGAACGGCATGTTCGGGGGACCTCCGAGTATGCGCCTGAAGGGACGAGAGAGCGATGGATCCATCACGGGAGTGAAAAGGCACTTGAACCGTTCGACAGTGACGAGAACGAGTCGTTTGCTGTGGTTACAGTCAGATACTGATAATATCGTTTTCACCGACCTATACAGCCAATAGAGTTATCTGAAAACGGATTCAACATGATGATAGCGAGGGGGAATGGGTTCAGTCGTTGCCTGACAGAATCCGTCCGATCCGAGACATACGGTCCCTCGCTACCCGAGATCGCACCACGAACTAACGTGAAGCCAATAGCCATATTGTCTCTCGATCTCGGACCCACCCAAGTCGATACCCATTGACATTGGCTGGGGGCTCAACGCCGGCCTCTGGCTGGCGTTTCTCAAGATTGCAAAATATATTGGAATGTTGATTTGTATATAACTCTGGTAGACAGATATGCGGCAGGTGGCCATTCCCAGGTCAACAACCCCGACCTCAAGGGTCGGGGCTTGTCAGTGAACTCCCGCTCTGCCACTAAGCAGTGGAGGCGTTGAAATCGCCGTTCGCGTTCACGGTTCCTGACTTGAGGGCCAGTTGACTGGTAGCCCGTCCAGAACCAGACTTGAGCCAGTTCTGGACAAGACGCCACGCCACATTCCGCGCAGCGTTGTAATCCGCGTGCAACTCTTTCCCGCAATCCAAACACTTGAACTCGTCGCCATCACGATTATCCTCGTGTGTAAACCCACACTCACCGTGACTGCATCGTTGCGACGTGTACTGTGGGGCGACGGTATCCACTTCGATACCGTGTTCCTCGGCCTTGTACTCGACTTGCCGTTGGACTTCTCGGAACGCCCACTGCTGAAACTTGGAAGCGTTCGAGATGCGCGTCCAAATGTATTTCAACCGCTCGAACGCGATGTGAGTACAGTCGTTCACAACGGCCTCTCGGACGATACCGTTCGACACGTCGTGTAGGCGATGACGACTCCACTCAGCGAACCTATCACCGATTGATTGGATGGTGAGGTGTGCAGAGCGAGTGCCGGTTTGTTGCAGGCTTCCACGGCGTTGCTCGTACTCGTCGCGCTTGTGGTTAAGTTCGTCCGCGTTGCCAAGGAACGCTCCGGTGCTGGTGACGGCGAGGTAGCCGTCCACGTTGAGGTCTACGCCGAGAACCACTCCGTTCTCGGTCTGCTCGTCGCTAGAATCTGTGTCGTCTACTTGTTCAACGGCAACGTGGAGGTAGTATTCACCGTCACGCTTGTGGAGCGTTGCTTCTCGCTTCTCCCACGTTTCCTCGTTCCAGTATTCCTCGAACGGCGTCCCTTCGTCGTCGTGTGGTAGGACGTATTCGGCTGTCACGCGGTCGCCAGTGGTGGCGAGTGTCACGTGGTCGTCGTTGTACGTTATCGTACGTCCGTTGTACACGATGACGGTGCCTCGGAACTCTGGTTTGCTCGTCCGTTTGTCGTCTTCGAGCAAATCCTTGCAGTTCGACAGGGCGTCGGCGGCGAGATTTCTTGCGGATTGAACGAGGCTGGATTGGAGATTGGTTTTCTCGCGGACTTCGGTGTACGTGGCTTCGTGGAGGTTGTTTTTGGCTTTGACGAGGTGGTCTGGGTCGTCGTCCCATCCTTGGTCTGCGACGTGTTGGGAGGCTTGGCGGAACTCCTCGAAAGTCTGGTCAACGTCCGAGTGCCGTGACTCGGGAATATTGAGCTTGACTTGGATGTTCCTGACCACCTCTGCCATACTTCATTAGAAGGTTTGATACTATTTAATGGTTGGTATCTGGAAGCGTGGGGAGTTGGCTGTGCTGTGGAACGGGGGTTATTCTCAAGTGTCGGCTTCCTCCCCGACCTCAAGGGTCGGGGTATCCGCCTCGACCGCTGATGAACGCCCTTTGAAGGGTTGAAGCCATCCGAAATGAGAGCTTCTCAAGGTTGTTTTCCGTTTCGCTACCACTAGTTCTCTTTTGCGATATTTCCACGAACAGGTCATTCTCTGGGGCTTCCCCTTTCCGTATTCGGCGTGTTTGGCCAGTTGTGGATAGCCCCTGACGGTGGTTTTCAACGGCAGTGACGTGTCTATATAGGTTTCTGCTAGTGTTGTTGGAGAGCGACGACGACGCGGTTAACTGTCGCTGTAAAATCTGGGTGTGGAACAATCAGGGTTGGTGCACGTGGGTATCTTCCTAGGCAGTGCTTGATATTGGTTCGCATAGGGCGCAACCATTTTACGAACTATTTTTATACTGACTTCACTATGCCTCATCGATCTCGGATAAGATGTTAGGGTGGCTACCTGTCCGTAGACCGCGGCATGCTGGGCAGTCTGGTTGGGTCGAGGTCTACGATCGGCCATGGGGCCGCTACTCGAGTGTCAAGAACTGAGGATCCGGCTGTGACCAGAAAGCCGGTCGTACAGTAACAGAATCACAAGGGAAAACAGATGTCACAAGACCTCACTTCGATGGATTGGACCGAACGCCAGCGCCGCACGCACTTCCAGTTACAGCCATGGAATGCGCGTATTGACCTTACCCAGGGCACTGGTGAGACGGAACGATCACCGCTCAGTATAGCACTGCAGACAGTGCAGTCGGCGACGTTGACCGACGAGACTACCAAGCCAATTACTGCTCCGCTTGAACTGCTCGCCTACCAGCAGCCGGACGGACAGGTGACCTACCTGTTTTCGACATCTACTGCGATCACAGAGTCGAACACGGTCGCATTGCGGGATGTCCTTCAGGATAATTATGCTGTGAAGTCCGTCAACGCACGATCGGCCGAGTTCGACGCACTGTTCGATGGGATACCAGCGGACGCGTTCACGACGCGAGTAAGGCCACCGGTTAAGTACTCGACCTACGTCCCGCAGTACCCTGCAGTGTCGGCAGGGGACGTGGTGGTGCAGTTGCTGCAACGAATCCAAGCAGCCCAGCAACAACTCCCGGAGATCGGGACATGGCTGGTCCAGGTGCTTGCATGTCCGTGGAACGGGACCCGTGAACTTCCATTGACAGCCGATGCGGCTGGTATGCTGTCAGTCCAGATTCGGATGGTGCTGATCCCGGCTGCCGGAGCTGACTTCCAACAGCGATTAGAGTCCTCGGATTTTGCGCTTGCGCAGCCGCCGACAGCGACAAAACTTCGCCTCCGGAACTACGTCTCGGATCCCGAATTCATCACTGATACCTTGGCTGCGCGATTCCAGCCTTCATCATCGTTCGTTGCACCGTCAGCGTATGCCCGCGGGCTACTTTTCCCACCGTCTCGAACGACATCGCTGTTCTGCGGTGTTCCCGGGACTGCATCGCCGCTCGAACACTGTCCGGCCAATGCTGTTGATCGGCTGATCAAGCCGACAGTCCCTGTCGGAGTCGAACCGTTGCCACCTGCCGGCTCGTTTTCCAAACGAGCGGTGTTAGGGCTGTCCGGGACAATGGGGCGCGTGCTGAAAGTAGGGGCTGAGCCACAAGGACTGCAGGTGACTGCGCCGACGGACGTCCAAGCACTCAGTATGGCCGGCGCGCCGATGTTTGCGGTTTCAACACTGCCGGGCGTACTCAGGCGGTACGGGGAAACGTACACGGCGCTGCAGTCAGGGACAACGTCATTGGACGTTCCGACAGGCGAGATTGAGTACGTTGGCAGTGACCGCATCGAACCGATGGTTGAAATGGCGGATGACGTGTCGTTTTTCACTGATCGCCTCGATGAGACGCCATCATTGACCCTGTTAGACGTTTCTCAACTCGATGACCCGGCAGCTGCTGCGACAACACTACTCTCACAGCTCACACAGGCAGGTGCGGCTGTAACACCATCGCAATCACGCAGTGAGCCTGTCGGCTCAGTAGTGTTCGCCGCGCCATGGCCGCTTGCGCCGACAACCGACGCGCAAACCCGACTCGAAACCGCGTTGCAACGCGTCGATAACGCCGAACTCCTGTTGACCCTGCATACGCTCTACCCGGAGGTCGAAGTCGGGACGATCGTGACTGACTGGGACCGGTTAGATACTGCCCGTCGACAGTCTGCGTACGATCAACTTGCGAGGATCGCGCAGGTTATGGATCTCAGCATGCTGCAAAACGGCGGTCCAGTAGATCGCCTCTATCAGCATGACCGCCTGCCAACAGTACCCGGGCTGACGCCACTCGAGATCAAAGACCGGAACGAGGATAGTGATTGGAATACGTACGTCCGACCTCATTCATCGAGTGATCCGCCGGTTGCGATTCCACTCTCTCGACTCACAACGGTCACTGGATTTGACCGAACCGTACCGACTGACACCGAGTACACGATGTCACGCCCAGAGCGAACCGCTGGGGCGTCACCTGAGCCGACAGTACAGACAGACTCGGCTGGATCGGCTTCGACTGGCGAGACATCAAGTACCACGGCCGACCCTAACACGGTCACGATCGAGCGGCGACACGTGCCTCGAACACATGCAGATCTCCCGGTCGAGTACGATCACGGTCAAAACGGATATGTCTGTCAGGCGTGCCGGGCAGATACGGAGACTGACGCGTCCGTGTACGAGCGTAGCAAGCAAGGGCTGTTCAAGGCGATTAACTGCTGTCATACTATCGAGGAGATCGAGCGAGAAGCAGTGCGGCACGTCCCTGAACCAGTTGTCCCGAGTGCGTTACTCGAGGATACTGCTCACGAACTATCCGAAGAGGAGTACCGGTTCTTGGCCGTACTGTACGTGTTGCAGACAGGGCAGTTCGATTACGCAGTCGAATATGACCCGGTCGTCGATAGCGGTGTTGATATCCGAGACGACGTCGGAATTTCGTACCAGATAGAAACACGGTTAGTTGAGGACGACTACATCGTCCGGACGAATAACCCGTCGAAACTCTACTCACTGACCGACCGTGGACTCGAGGCAATCGGGCAGACCGAAGTACAGGACAACGAACAGTTCCACTCGATGTTCGAGCGGCGGTTACGGCGCGCCGTCAAGTTATACATGACCGACCAGTACGCCGAATCGTCAGCGCAAGTCAAAACCGATCTGCCGTACGACGTGGCAGCGACCGATTCGCGCCATCCAAGTCGGGCAACGCTCGACATCGTTGTCCAGGCTGACGACAGTACGCTCGTTGCGGGGTGTGGTCTATACACACCGGAAACAGACGCTACATCAGCTGTTGATCAGGCACCTGCCGCGTCGGAGACGGCAGCGTTCGACGATGAGACAGTGATCACGTACCAAACACTAGCTGCTGCGAAGCCAGACACTGCACAGTGGGTTGCGTGGACACAAGCAGATGCAGTCGCTCTCGTGAACGAACTCACCGCGGCAGCCGCTGCTGACCGTGTCACGTTCAACGCAGATACCGAGAAGGATCCAGATACTGCCCGCGTCCAGTATTTCAACTTCGACGAGCCTGGCCTCACTGATGTAAACACGATCAAGCATTGTGTTGATACGATTGAGCCCGCGTGGATCGGGCAGGGAGATACGTTTGTGCTGCGCTTCGGCGGTGAGACAGATGAGTAAGAAGACACCACCGCGAGCCCGCCGCGGGACGGTCACATCAGTTCCGCGAGTTACGACGCTTGATGGAGTAATTGAGAAACCATTTCGAGAGCTTCTCGGATCGCTGCCAAGCCTGGCGTATTTCGACGCTGACCGCAACATCACGTATGCACCCTTCGAGCTGCTGGTATACCGGACCGCCGATGACGATCTTGTGTATCGACCGTCGTATCTCGCCCCCCACCCAAACGAACGCGAGCACAAGACTGGCGCTGAAGCATCGTTCACAACTGCGTTCGACTACACAGACCTGACGGCTGACCCGTACTGGACACCCGAGACGCTATTTGAAGAGCATGTGTGCCAGCCAGAGTCAGGCACGCTACTCGAATTACTCCCACGAGATCACGGTCCGTCCACGACTGGCTCGCAGTCTGATCCGTATCCCTCGGTTGCACCGAGCGCTGGACTTGTCGCACTGATTCAGACACTCGACCGAACGAATACACAGTGGGCCATTCAACTGCTGTGTTCCAGTAGCAGTGGCATGACGCTCCGGGTTCTGCTCGACACCACATCCCGAAACACGGCACAGGACTGTGATCTCTCTCCGATCACTAACCCCGACGCTCAGGATCGCTCACATCCCTTGTACTGGTTACACCCTGTTGAACGAACTGACAAGGAGTACAGCGTGTGTTTCCGGCATGCGTTACTGAAAGATGGGGGATCATTTGATCCGCCATTTAATTACGCGAGAGGGTTCATCTACCCGCCAGCCCGTAAATCGTCACTACGATCCGGGATTGGCGGCACAGTAAGCGGTCTCGAGAATGGGCCAACGGATAAGATCTCCGCGCTCCTAGACTCGAAGTGGGTTATCGGCAGTGAATCAACGTTTCGTGCCGACAGACAGTTGAAATCACGCCTGGGACTCGGCGTACCTGATCTACCTGCATCGGTGCTTCGCGTTGCATCACCAGAGACACTGTTTCACGTCGAGAACACGGTTGTGAGCGCGTTGCGATCTAACCGGCCCACGTTCGTGCTCTCGACAAGCAACACCGTCATCACGTACTGCGCATACCTCTACTGTCATTTGTACAGGGAAGACTCGGCTGTAGATGATATCATGGTGCCCGAACGGATTACGGGTAACGCGCTTTCGCCGTTCCTCACGGAAGACCGGATTGCCGAGCTTCGCCCGTGGTTCAAAGAGATGCTTACGGGACCGGCAACGTTCTATCTGATCGACCTGTCTGACCATGAGTCACTTACACACTGCGCCGATGAAAGCACGGCCTTGCTGCTCTCGGAACTCAGCAACGCCGGCTATGGACTCGGCGACACAGCGCCAGACTGTACTGGCAACGTGTTCACACTCACGCCACAGCTTCTCTCCGCAACGAACGCTCACCAAGACATCGTTGAGCGTGCACTTCGAAAGACCAGTGAGCACCGTCTCGCAATCGATGTCGCAACGACGTACGCTGTTGCAGAATCGAATCGTAGCCTTTGGGACTCGATCAGTCAAAGCGCAGATATCGTCATGGCGGCCAACGACGGCCAGTCCGCATCGTTCGTTCTGGATAACCGGCTTTTGGACTCGGATTGCACCCTTGCCAAGGAAATCACGACGAACGGGTCAGACGCACTGTGGAACACCCGTTTCGACCTGCGCGACTGGGCGCCATTCATCCTTCCGGTTCGCAAACTCGCTCAAACAGACGCAACGCCAGCACCGACGGAAACGAAGTCATACCCACATCAACAGGACGCACTTGAGCACGTCCTATCGAGTTTTGCAACGGTTGACGTTCCTGATCCAGGCGTGAACACGCAAGTCCCCTCGTACACAGGTCTGTCAGCGTCCACGGGCGGATCAATTCGTGAGCGGACGCATATCCCGCGTCACACCGCGTTACCGCCAGCAATCGAGTACGATGACACGCGGCAGTGTTACAAGTGCATGCAGTGTTTCCCCGACGATGGAGAGAATGCGTCGCTTCGTGACGCGACTACGGATGGGCTACGCGCAGCGATTACATGCTGTGAGTCACTCGACGAGGTTGACCGAGACGCGCTGCGGCGCATGCCAGACCCTGCGCTGAAAGTCACAGCAGAAGACATCGAAGAAAGCGATCTCAGCCTCAACCACTTCAAATTCCTGAAAGGGCTGTACCTCGTCGAAACCCAGCAAGTCGATCATTACTTCGAATACGACCCGCTTCGAGATAGCGGAACGAAACTCCGCGATGACTACGATCTCGCACCGGCTGACATCGACCTGCTGAAGCAACACGGGTATATCACCGAGGATACCGATCCCCACGTCCTCTACACAGTAACGCCCGCAGGCCGCCGTCACATCAACGAGCCCTGGAAACAAGGGCAGGAATACGGCCCGGGAATTCGGGAACTTAACGACACCCTCGAACATTACACGATGGTTCGTGGAAGCGAACTTGATTACAAAGCACGATTCGGAGACGACCCGACCCTTCACGTTGAGACGTATGTCCCGATCGAAGTCACGACCCCTGATGGCGAGACCGTGACGAAAAACATTGACGTTGCAGTCCTCGATACGGATGGGAACATCATCCACGCAACGGAAGCTGAACGTGAAAACAGTGATCAAAACGATTCCGTCGTCGAGACCTATCGGAAGCTCTGTACTGCTGATCCAGATACCGCTCGGTGGGTTGTTCCCAATAGTACAGCAGCTACAAACCTCTTCGACGATCTTGCAACCCAAGCCGCAGCCGGCCGTATTGACTACTCCGGCGCCACCTACTCAGACACGACATCCCCCGCCGACATCAACCCAGATGAGCCAGGCATCACAGCCATTGAAATTATTCGAAACCTGAAACACAACGCAATTGAGAAGGATATCCGATAATATTTCTTGTCCGCTTACGACGGATTTCTAACATTCACTCCAACCTCGTGAAGAGATCTAGTACATGGTCTCCAGGGCAGCTCATTCTGGGAATGGTCGCCTCCTACCGATTCCGGAGATTTCATTGCAATAACTGCCCGCGTCAACCGTTACGATCACTATCCCCTATCTTTCTGCAAGGAGAGAATCCCGCCGTTTACGGCGGGTGTGAATCCGACAACGCCGACACGATCACCGGTCAGAAGCAATACTGATATTTAAATGGAACTGATCCGTAGCATGACATGCACCGAGGCGGTCACACCGCCCACCTAAATGCACAATATCGGGACTCCGAGACCTAGAACGTTCGAGACACCCTCTCGAACTGCTGTAGTGTCTCGACTAATAAGATAACTCCGAGTCCCCTGCCGGGATAGGAGTAACGGCGGTGTGGCCCCGCCATCGTCCCGTCATAACGACAGGTCGTAAACCAGCAAATATCCCAACCCAGCGGTGCGGTGCCGTGGGAAGCCTCGCCGTTTACGGCGAGGAGGAGGTCACCTGAAACAATCTCCAATCCTCTTTTTGGCACGAAAAACCCGCAAAACCCAGTGTATCGGCTGCTTACAGAGGTTATAGTTCTCTGAGAGCCAGAGTTTTAAATACCACCCGTTCAAAAATTGGGTATGCGATCAAGTAATTCACCGAGCGGAGACCGTTTAACCATCCACATCGAAGGATCTGATCTTCCGAATGACGAAGAAGCGCGAGCGAACCTTGCCATCGAACTCGGAGATGCCATTAGAGACGTACTCTCCACGGAGGGGATCAATCCGGACGACCTCCGTTGCATCAACGGGCACGCATACGCCGCGATCCCAGACGAATGCCCGGTCTGTCACGACAAACTTGAGCTAACTGAAGTCTCACTCGACACGTCGAATGGCGCTCACGCAACTGCCCGATGCGACTGCGGGTGGTACGGTAACGCCATCTACCGGCTCATTGACTTACACGAACACTCCGAGGAAACTGGCACAGAATTCGTTGTTGACCCCGAACAAGTCAGCAGCGTCCACCTCCACGACGTTGACCCCCAATACACCCCGTATTAACGACTCACAATCGCTCAGAACCAATCCCCGTAGTTTCTTCCATAGGACTCCTACTCATACAATCCCGATTCGGACCGTATTCCTTAAGATATGTCGGCAAAACACCATTTTCAGTGGCGAACCCACCACGGCTCGCTGAGGTCACGCCAGCTACCATCTCAGCCGGCGCGTCACTTTCTAAAGGAAACAGCGAGAGTTCCACGGGTCACCTGACCCGTGGGTGAATCGCGTACGCTCGATTAATGTTCCGTCTCCTCGATGTACCGACGAACCACGTCCTCGGAAACAGCACCAGTCGTCCCAACGTAGTATCCATCCTTCCACATTCCACTTCCCCAGAAATACCGCTGTTTGATTTCTGGATGGCGTTTCAGAATCGTTTGGCCCGAGTAGCCCTTGAACTGCTTGGCAATCTCGGCAGGACTCCATTTCGGGTCAGCCTCCACGAACAAGTGAACGTGGTCAGTAGCAATCTCCATCGACATAATCTCGTGACCGAACCGTTCAGCAGTTCCTTGGAACAACTCCGCAAGTTCGTCTCGAACGAACTCCAACATCCCGTGTCGATACTTCGGGCACCACACGAAATGATACTTACACAAACTAATCGAATGTGCATGACCCCTGCAATCTCCTATCCTAATCCCTACTTTTATCATCATTTGATTCGATAGTCAATGTATGGGTATCGAAGAAGTCACGAAGACCGCACGCACCCGACTCTGCATAGAGTCTGGTGAGCGGTCGTGGCTCAAAGATGCCCGCTTCACCGCACGAGACATCTCCAACGACACTCTCGAACTCAAGCAACAAGGCTACTCTCGCACTGAGATTCAGAAGGAAGTTGACCGCGATGACTTCCTGCGGAACAACAAGTGTGCAGTCGTCGGGAAAGCCCTGCAAGCGTGGGACTCCTACAAAGAACTCCTCAATTGGTGGCACGACCAAGACGACACCAACGCCGGGAAACCGTCGCCACCCGCCACGGACAAGAAGGGAGCATACCCACTCGTTATGGCGCACACCGAAGGTTATCGACTCACCTACAACGACGAGGACGACCGCGTTCAGTTCCGTGTGAGTCCGAAGCCGTACAAGAAGGTGAAAGGACACCTTCGAGGGCGACCGGAAGACCTCAACCTCATCGAGTCGGCCTTCACGGATGACGAGTGGTCGTTGGGGCAGGCCGAACTTTTGTACCGAGATGGCGTGTACTACCTACATGTCACGGTCAAAACAGAGGTTGAAGTGCCTGAACCAGAAGACGCTGACACACTCGTCGGCGTAGATATTAATGAGCGCAACATCGCCCTCACCGCTCTTAATCGTGAGACGATGGACACTCTCGGAATACTCGTGCTTGACTACGGCTCGGTGAAAGCCGAACGCCAACGCTACCACACCATCACCAAACGCTGTCAAGAACACGGCCAATACTCCATCCACCACCAACTCGGGGAGAAAGAAGAACGCTACACCGAGTGGATTCTCCACCGAATGTCCCGAATCGTGGTGGAGTTCGCCCAACAGTTCTCGAACCCAGTCATCGTGTTCGAGGATATGGAAGGTATCCGCGACGAGATCAAATACGGTACATACATGAACCGTAGACTGCACAAACTACCGTTCCACAAGTTCGAGAAATTCGTCTCGTACAAGGCGACGTGGAACGAGATTCCCACGGACACGGTAGACAGTTACTACAACTCGAAGTCGTGTTCGTGCTGTGGACACCGTGGCTACCGCCAAGGTCGGCGGTTCCACTGTACGAATGATTCGTGCGAGGTTCAGCAAGACCACGCTGACCGAAACGCGAGCGTGAATGTGGCGTGGCGAGCGTGGGCGAAACACGCTGGCATAGACGTTGAATCGATTAATTACCGGACTCGCAAAACCCAACCATTTGTTCGGAAAGTGAGCCTGTCTGGGTCGGGGCGCTCTGTAAATCGCCCATCCTCATCCCGCGAAATCGCTTCGCGTGGAGTGCTTACGACGTAGGCTGAGGGAATTAGAAAAGCCACGGGTCACCCGACCCGTGGTCGTTTACCGGTGGAATATCCGGCCTTGCCATCGGCGGTGGATTGCGGAGGAGTTGTCGGATTCATCCCGCGCCTAAAGGCACGGGTATTCTCCTCGATGTCGTATAATACTGCCTGCCTATCCTTGCGGTATCGTAGTGATGTTATTTTACCACAACGGCTATGAGGGCCGAGTGTGTTGTCCTATGTGGACAACGCAGGTGCTTGGATGCCAGCTAGGAAAATCTTCGAGGACGACGATGAATTTCCAGCCGGTGACCGCTGGGAAGCACTTGCCTGGGACGTCCCTGAAAGCGACCAGTTCCCGGAGGGACTCAAATACAGCTTTCAGTACCTCGGCCCAGCCGACGAAGAAATCCTCCGGTACGACAACGCAAACGACGCCCACGGCGTCGGCCGCCATCACCGACACTACCGTGGCGAGGTCGAAGGCATCGAATTCGAAGACCTTCGATCACATCTCCAGCAATTCCTCACCGAGGTTGAAACCATCCATGAACAAGAATTCGCCTAACCACGCACACGAACCCCCGGAGGACGTTGAATACCCCTCGATCCTTCGCATCACGTCGAAACCGTTCGAGGAGCACAAGGAGAACGCACTGGACCGCGCTGCCCGCTGGGAAGACGGCGAAGACATCGCCCACGTCGTGAACTTCCAGGACGCCAGCCGCCTCCAGCGCATCCTCACCCCACGCCGCTTGGATCTTGTGAAGAGCCTGATGGATGCACCCGCAGACAGCATCCGTGCCCTCGCCGACCGCCTCGACCGTGACATCCGACAAGTCCACGACGACGTCCAGACACTACACGAGTACCGCATCGTGCACTTCCGTGAAGCAGGTGGCGCGAAGCAGCCCTTCGTCCCCTACGACACGGTGAAGATCGAGGTTGAACTGACGAAGTCACTCGGAGACACATCCGAATCACCAGCCTCGGCGTAACATGCGTTCTGGAAGGGTATCTTCCTCGCTCTTCCTCAGGGTTGTATCCGCGAAACCGGGTTCAACAGAGCCATCTATTTCATTCATTACTTCCGGAGTCATCGATGGCTACACGAACGCGGATGCGATCTTCCTCAGTTACGTTCTCTATGGCCTGATCGCTTGGGCCTTCAACTTCGTCGTATTCGGTTGGGAATCGTGCTTGCACAATTCGATTGTCCAAAATTGGCTGTTCTACATCGGTTGGTGGTAGTCCAGTTTCCTTACAGAATTCATCGATGAGTTCGACTGCTCGGTCAACCCAGTCATCATCTATTTCTGCTGGGTCATTTTCTCTATTATAACGGAGTCTCAGTTTTCCATTGTGTTCTCCGTATTCAAACCCGGGATACTCGTCGGCTAATGACATGAGTTCGTAGCAGTAATCGTTACTGGGATGCCGATCAAAGATCTGATCACGAACCTGATTGTAGTCTACGCCAGCACTAGAAGATCCGTTAGCACGCGCCTTTAATGCCGCTACGAGGTGCTCAACACGGTCTTCCTTGTCCATTTCGTACCAGTCGAGATCATCGTCAATTTCGTTTTCTTGAGCCAACTGCTTTGCTCGCTCGGGCGTTGCGTACACGCCATCGCTTGTCTCTACAGCGACAAATCCAAGCCGGTCAATGACACGGTCAGCGAAATCGTCGCGGATATCGTCAGAATGGACATCTAACGCCTCATTAACGGCAACTCTAATTCCCTTTATGTGGCAATACTCCGGGTAGTCAAGATTATTGTTAAGTTGGTCAATTACTTGTCCAACCCGATCTTCGGAAACGATGTCTGTTCCGTCACGGAGCTGTTCGTAGTACCGTCGAACCCGTGCAACTTGACCGCCATCACGGTATTCGTCGAATGCCGTCGCTATGTAATCACCACTCACACTACGGACTTTCTTTTCTTGGTCGTAGACGTATTGTTCAAGCGCGTTTTGGACATCGTCTGCGATGCGGTATGTGACTTTTACCGTTTCGTCGCTACGCGAGACAGTAGGGTTTTGTTTCGATGAAGAACAGACGTCCAAGAGTCCGGCTTGGTCAAGATCCGTCCGAAGATCAGCTTCAAGTTCGTCAAGATCATCCCGGAACCGATCGGGACGATACGTTGGTGGAAGATACTCAACTATCGCTTGTTCAGCATGTCGCCCCTTATCGCCGCCATTCACGTGACCTTCACGTTGACACCATTCGTTGAATTTCTCTACCGACTCCTTTCGGACTTCCCGGTTCAGTTGGGGACGCCGACTCACGATGATCGCCTCCTTGACGAAATTAAGTGAGCTGGTTGAGAACCAAGCCGATTCTTTGCTGTTTCTTCTCGAATCGAGTTGGACGTAACGAATCGAACTGGTTCTTTGAAGAAAGAAGAAGAATGCAATTCACCGGAGAAAGAGAACCGAACCACACAGATCGGGATCTTAACCGCGGCGTAGAGGCGCTGAGTCGCTTGCTCTGGTGTAGAGATGCAGATACCCCCTCTCTTTTTGTATCTTTCTTCATCGAAACAGATCGAATTCGATCGATTCGGTTTTCCCAATCTTCGTTGGACTAGTCTCGGATACCCACGTTTTCGTGAACTATACTTCATCTTGAACGAGGGTTTGAACCCCTCCCTTTTAAGCGAAAACCCAAGAAAATTGTGCTAGTATGAACCCAATCAATAGCGAACTGTTATGTATTCGGAAAACAATCATCCCGTATGGAATATGATTCGCAGAACATTGCGGCTAGGAAGGACAATGCTGTCGCCATACTTCGAGAAGCGAACGAAGAGAAGTGGGAAGAATTAGCGGAAGAGACCACCCTGACGAAACGTCAAATCGCCATGTGGGAACTCGCAATCGTATTCGATCAAAAGAACGCACACATAGCAAGAGAATACGACGTTCGAGTTACGACAGTTGCTCGCCATTGCGAGCGCGTACGAGAGAAGCACAAAGAAACAGAAAAGAAAGTCCAGCAGTTAGAGAATACAATTGAATATCTTAACGGAGCATCCTCTACTGACGCATGACCCTTTCGTCCACAGCCAGGCTTCCTCAGCGCATTCTAAAGATTTCATTGTTTTCTCTGTTCTATGGGATTGGTAGGGGTATTAGGCACCGTGGATGCCCAGAGTGTGACCTACACTACCGCCCCGAGACTATCAGGACGATGGTAGCGTGGGGATGTCCGACTAGTCCATGCGGATCCTCGCAGTCGTCTGAGAGAGTTTTTGCTCTTTCGTGATGACGAAAGGCCGAAGGCCTTCCCGACTGTGGCATATGCTTATACGTGACCGGTCATAATTCACAACATGCCACATAAGAACGACCGTGATGAAACCGAGCAAACCGCCCGCGTGGAAAATCTTGAGGAAGAGATCTATCATCTCGACCTGGAATCTGAGTTAATTGATCAGCAGAAAGCCCTTGTAGGCTGGGACCGCGAAAACATGATCTGTGCCAGGTGCGGCGGGGACCAAGCTACCTGGTATACAAAACAAGTTAAGCACGAGATCGCCTACTACAGCGATCATGGCTGCGTCAACACACTATGGTGTGATCAGTGTATTCCGCAGGAGTTCGTTGACCTCTGGATGATGTGGCCGTGGACCCCAGATTCGCAACTGTAGTTGGTATACGAGTTCTGGAATCAAC
>NZ_JBHDYC010000032.1:0-29877 GCF_041894845.1 Natrinema sp. H-ect4 | reverse complement strand
GTCGAGCGTGTCGTAGGCGCTGTCACCGACCATCCAGATCGGCTTGTCGACGGCGAGCGCGTCACGCGTGACGCGCATCGCCGTTTCCTCTGGTGCTTGTTTGCTTTCGGTGAACTCGGCTGCAATCGGGATCTTTTGCCCGGTGGAGACGATCGTGCAGCCGTAACCGTGGTAGTACTCCTCAGCGGTTGGATCGTAGCATTTCGAGACGTCTTGATCGGCCGGCATCGCCCTCACATCGGTTGAATCGATGCAGTATGTCAAGTCGAGCAGGCCGCGGCGGGCGGCCTGCTCGACGAGCCGGCCAAAGACTTCATCAACGACGTGTTCGAGGTCAGTGAGAAAGCGATCGACCGCGTCCCTCGACGGCGGTCGATCGAAGCCACAGCTCAGCCAGACGACCGTGTTCTGAAGTTCTCGTTCAACGGGGCGAATCGCGTAGATGTCGTGGTAGTAGCAATGGAGGAAACCACGCATCATTTCGGGTGGTTCGTGTTCTCGTGTTCGCCCCGGCGGAGACGGGGCGAACACGTCGAACTCTTCGAGAAACCCGAAGAAGAGATGCTCAAACAACGCGAGCCTCCGTCTCCACGACATTGAAGAACGATTCTACCGAAGGATCATCTTGCAGGGTCGCTGAGTACATGCCACCTCAGTGTTCACCCTGCTCTTTCGTATGGTAACCGTTCTATGACTCCCTCTATTTAAACACTACCAGTTCCATCGACCGGAGAGGCCCCTGCTCGATTCAAATAGATCCCCGTGGAACGGTCTCGTATGCACCTCGGAATCGTCCTCGAGACGAACGACCCGGAACGCGTCTGGAACGCGTTTCGACTGGCGAACACGGCGCTCGAGTCCGACCACTCCGTCGAGACGTTCCTGCTCGGTGACGGCGTCGAAGCGCCCGACCTCGAACACGAGCAGTTCAATCCACACGGGCTGATGCTGAAGTATGTCCAGAACGACGGGGAACTTCTCGCCTGTGGCACCTGTCTCGATTCTCGAGACCTGACCGAGGATCGGCTTCGTCCGCGCGGGACGATGGGCGATCTCCTGGAGTGTATCGAACGGGCCGACGAAGTGATGACGATCGGATGACCGCTCTGTCGCTCGTTCTTCCGATTCTATCGCCGGTAACGACTAGCTGACCGTCAGTACCGGCACCGTCGATCGACGGACGACGCGTGCCGTGGTACTCCCCAGTAACCGCCCGGATCCGACGGTTCGGCCGCGCGTTCCCATAGCGACCAGCGCAGCGTCGACGTCGTCGATGTAGTCGAGCAGTTCGTCCGTCGGGACGCCCCGCCGACGGTCGGTCGTCACGGGGAGGTCCCGCTCCCGCGCCATGTCCGCGATCGTCTCTGTCGCATTGTCCCCGCCCTCTTTGAGCGATCCGATGATACTCCGCGGGACGTCCTCGAGATCGTAAATCGTCGTGTCGAGGACGTACACGGTGTGAACGGCCGCGTCGTACTTCTCAGCGATGTCGAGTGCGGCTTCCGCGGCGCGTTCGGCGGCGTCGCTCCCGTCGGTTGGAATCACCACGTTCTCGTACGGACCGACATCCCGGTCGGGTTCCTCGGTCCCTTCGGGGAGGCGGATCGACAGTACCGGCACGTCCGAGAGCATGACCACGCGCTCGGTGGTACTGCCCAGACGAGCGCGCTCGGCACCGGTGTGGCCGTGGGTCCCCATGACGATCAGGTCGACATCCTGTTCGTCGACGTACTCGAGGACTTCCCTGTGGGGGATCCCCTCGCGAACCTCCCGCGCGGCATTCAGTTCGCGCTCCTCGGCTCGGTCCGTGACTCGGATCGTCGCCTCCCGTCCGCGACGCTCGGACGGGGCGTAGAATTCCTCTCGCTCGTCGGCGTCGAGAGCGGCGGGTTCGGTCCCGGTGTCGATGACGTAGAGCGCGTGAACGCTGGCGTCGTACGTCCAGCCCAGTTCCGTCGCGTGGGCGATCGCCACTTCGGCTCCGGGACTGCCGTCCGTCGGGACGAGTACGGTCGTGAACATGCCAGTCCGTTCAACCTGGGCGCCCATCAATCGCACAGGTTCTTTCAGCACACCTGATGTGTACGATCCCCGCGATCGGACGAGCTGTCGATCCCGAATTATCAGCCGACGAGAATCCCGCTGACTCTGTCGTCCAAACACAGCACGACACGTCCGGATCCGCTCGTTCGTCACTCGTCCGTGTACGATCCCTCCTCGAGTCGGACCGCCGGAACCGACGGCGGTGCGTAGTATCGGACGACGTGGACGTCGTACGTCGGGTCTTCCGCGACGCCGCCGGCGACGCTGGTCACCGGTTCGGCGATCTCGCCGACGTTGTCGGTTCCGAGGAAGACGACCGCCGGTCGGACCTCCGCGGCGATCGATTTGATCCGCGCCGCGATCGCCGCCGGCGCACTCCGATCGATTCGCTCGTATCGGAACGTGGCCTGCGGGGCGATATCGGTGACGCCCTCGTGGAGCTTTCCGGCGACGTACGGGACGCCAAAGGGGTCGTCCTCTCCGTCCTCGTACCACCCGACGTCGATCGCGTACGCTTCGTCATCCGGAACGACGGTCAGGGCGATCACGTCTTCGTCCAGCGCCTCGCCGTACTCGGCCGCGCGAAGCAGCGCCGCCTCGGCCAGATATGACCCGTCGAAGGGAACGAGAAACGTCATTGCTACCGTCACCTTCGCTACTGGAGGTGAACAAGGTTGGGGTGTCCCTCGCGCGGTCGCTCACCGGACAACGGTGACTGGAACCGGTGCCCGGCGGACGACCGTCTCGGTGACGCTTCCGTACACCGCGCGCTCCGTGCCAGTCCGTCCGTGGGCACCGAGGACGATGTGATCGACGTCCTCGTCGGCGGCGTACTCGAGAACGAGGCGCGTCGGATCGCCGATGTCGGAGTCGGTCGCGACCGACCGGTCGTAGTCGGCGGCGATTTCGTCGACCTCGGCGAAGAGCCGGTCTCGTCTCTCGCCGACGAAGCGATACCACTCGTCGGAACCGAGCATCGGTTCGTATATCGACGCGACGGCCTCGTCCGCGTAGTCGGGTTCGAAGAGATCGATCACGTGGTAGGCCGCGATTTCCGCCTCGGGAAACTCGCGCAACGCGTGCCGAAGCGCGCGCGAACTCAGCGGCGATCCGTCGACGGGAACGAGAACTGTTCGTGGCATACGAACGCTACCGGCTGAGACGTCATAGAGTCACGGGGAATTCCCGCCGGTCGACGCGGAACCGGGAGGTCTCCGAACCGGCTGCCGCCCCCGCGCTCGTACGGTGGTTACGGGGACGTCGGAAGCGATCCATCTCTGGCGATTGTCGCGTACCGGGAACGGTCCCCCGACATTTTGTAGATCGGGCGAGTTGACTCTGAACGGATGCAACTCGACGTCACCGCGACCGACATCGGAACGAGTCGACCACTCGTGCTCCTGAACACCGTCGACGCCGCCGAACTGGGCGCCCACCCGATCGACCGCGTTCGGATCGAACACGCCGACGGGACGTCGACAGGCATCGTCAAGCGGACCGACGAACTGGTCGCTCCGGGCACGATGGGCCTGACCGAACCGCTCCATCACGTTCGCGGCCCCGTCGACGTCACGCTCGCCGGGACCCCACAGTCGGTCAGGTACGTTCGCAAGAAACTGGACGACATCGAACTCGAGGCCGCCGAACTCGAGCGGATCGTCGAGGACATCTACGAGGATCGCCTCTCCGACATCGAACTCGGCGCGTACGTCTCGGCAGTTTATACGAACGGCCTGTCGCTCTCCGAAACGAAACACCTGACGCGGGCGATGGCCGAGGCGGGCCAGCAACTGACGTGGGACGCACCGGTCGTCGCGGACAAACACTCGATCGGCGGCGTGGCCGGCAACTGCGTGACGCCGATCGTCGTCTCGATCGTCACGGAGGCGGGGCTGACGATGCCGAAGACCTCCTCGCGCGCGGTGACGTCGCCGGCCGGGACGGCCGACGTGATGGAGGTCTTCTGTGACGTCGAGTTTTCGATCGACGGGATCGAGTCGATCGTCGCCGAGACGAACGGCTGTCTCGTCTGGGGCGGCGGGGTCGACCTCTCGCCGGTCGACGACGAGATCATCCGCGCCGAGAACCCCCTCTCGATCGACCCGCAGGGACAACTCGTGGCGTCAGTCCTCTCCAAGAAGCGCAGCGCGGGCTCGACGCACGTCGTGATCGACATCCCCTACGGCGAGGGGGCGAAAGTCGAGAGCCTCGTCGGGGCGAGGGAACTCGCGGACGATATCAAACGCGTCGGCGAGGACCTCGGGATGGATATCACCTGTGTGATCACCCACGGCACCGATCCGGTCGGCCGCGGCGTCGGTCCCGTCCTCGAGGCCCGGGACGTCCTCGAAGTGCTGGAAGGGGCGGGACCGGAATCGCTCCGACTGAAGTCGATCCGGATCGCGGAGATCCTGCTCGACCACTGCGGCGTCGACGCGTCGGCGACGGAGATTCTCGACTCGGGGCGGGCGCTCGATCGGTTCCGCCGCATCGTGGCTGCGCAGAACGGCGACCCGGCGATTGAATCGAACGATCTCGAGCCGGGTGGGAAATCAACGATCGTTCGATCGGAGCGGTCCGGGTTCGTGACGCGCGTCGACAACAGGCGACTCTGTGACCTCGCACGCCGCGCGGGCGCGCCACTGGATGCCCGCGCTGGGCTCGTGATCCATCGAACGGACGGGACAACGGTCGAGTCCGGCGATCCGCTGTACACGATCCACGCCGAGACGGAGCCCAAGCTCGCGGAAGCGGACTCGCTGGCGGATCGCCTCGAGCCGATTCGCGTCCGGAGCAAGGCCGACGCGCTCGTCGAACGTCGATAGCGTCAGCCGATTCAGCGGTGAGCAGTGCGCCGTCGGCTCGAACGAAGCGGTTGACGTCGCGGTCACCGTCACCTCAGGTCTGGCGGTAGCGCTCGGGAAGATACGGGGCTACCGGGTCCGGCGCCAGGCCGGCGAGACGTTCAGCGATGTTCGCGAGGGGTTTTCGCAACAGGACGTAGACGGTCGACACTGACAGGAGTGCGACCGTAACGACGGTGACGGGCCCGTCACTCATGACGACGAGCGGGGCCGCTATGAGCCCGGCGACCGTGAGGTCTTCGGGTGCGCCGTCGTAGCGCACGAAGCGGCGGGGTCGAATCCAGCGGTCGTGATAGTGACTGTAAACCGCTCGCTCGGAACCCTCTTCCCACGGTCGTAACTCGAGGCCACCGCCCAGGACGTCGGCAACGGCGTGGAGCGCCGACGCGGAAAGCGCGACGGCGAGTGCGACGGTCATCGTCGACGGTGCGACGACCGCGAGCGCGACCGTCGGAACGGTGGCGAGCGACGCGTAGACCGGATAGTGGAGCGTCTTCCGGTGGCCCGCGTAGAGATCGAGGTCGGGGAGCACCCCGCCGACGAGGCCGGCCGCGAAGGCGGCCGGGGCGAACTCCGGGGCGATCGCGAGGACGGGGAGGGCGAGTACCATCCCCCAGAGCACGTGTGTCGTCGCCATCATTGTGTCCTTCAATAGAGGACGGAACTATAAATATGTTTCTGGCGACCGAGAACCTGCTGGGACACTCGGAGCGGGACTCCAGATGCGCCGAGCGGTTTCGGTGACCCTCATCTGCGTAACCGGCTCGCTTTGACATCCTCCCGGCTCTGAAGCGGGTCTTTCCGTAATTACGACCACGTGTCATTCCGAGTCGGTGACACTCGTGGCAATCATTAATTAGTGCAGAGTAGTTCTCCCTGTTGGAGGGAGCTATGCCAATAGATGATTTAGCCCGAAGCGATGTTGTAACAGCCGATCCAGACGCGTCAGTCGCTGAGCTCGCGGCCACGATGGATCAGGAAGGTGTCGGCAGCGTCATGATCACAGACGGCGATTCGCCGGTCGGCATTGTGACCGATCGCGATCTGACCGTGCGCGTCCTCACTGACGATGCTGACCCGTCCGGACAAACGGCAGCAGACGTGATGACCGAAGATCCCCAGACGATCGATCGAAACGAGGGGTTCTACAAGGCGACGAACCTGATGGCCGAAAACGGTGTCCGTCGGCTGCCCGTCTGTGAGGGCGACGAACTCGTCGGGATCATCACCGCCGACGACCTGACAGAACTCATCGCCGACGAGGAACAACAACTTGCCGAGGTCATCCGAGCACAGCGGCCTGAGTACTGACCGTTTGCACCAGCGATAGACCGCACTCCCCTTTTTCGCCCCACGTGCGCATCCGGAGTCACGATCGAAATCGACCTCGGTCTCTTCAACGAGGACGACCGCCACTGGCGACCCGTGTCCGTGCCGTCGCGGCTGATCGACGGGAAGACTGCTCGGCTCAGACGGTTTCGTTCACTGGGGTGGCGGTAGTCACGGACTGTCAGTCGACAGGTCACAGGCGTGGCGCCCCCCGTATCACCGTCCTTGGTACCGCGACCTACCCTCTGTCGGCGGCAAGGCAGTTCACTGGAACATTCCGGTCTGTACCTGCTGTTGCTGGTCCTCTCCCTCTTCGGTTATCTGCTGATACTGCTGTGCGACCTGTTGCATCCGCTGTTGGATATCGTCGGCCTGCTCGTCGAGCGCCGTCGTGTCGATATCGAAGTCGACGAGCGGCTCGAGCGCGGTCTCGATCACGGATTTGGCCGCCTCCGGATCAGGAAGGTACGGATGCGAACGGACGATCAGCAAGGCGGCCGGGACATCGGCTTGGTAGCATTCTTGCACGAGTGAGCCGGTGATCCCGCCGACGAGTCCCCGGTCGTCGGCTGTCGAAATCCCCGCGTCGACGAGATCGTCCCGTATCGAGTCGGTCGTCGCGACGCCGGTGACGTTACCCAGTTGTTCTTCCGCTTCAGCCGGCGCACCCGCAAGGAAGATCGCACGGCCGAATTCGTCGGCGAGGTCCTCGAGGACACACCGTGACAGCGGCTCGAACGCCGGTTGCGGAAGCGCGAGATCGCTCTCTAAGGTCATCACTGCCGGATCGGATCCGGCCGAAACGCGAACGAGATCTTGAACGAGTCCGTCTTCGAACGTCACGACCGGGGGGAACGCCTCGGACGTGATGTTTCCACAGTGTTCGAGGCCGAGCTGGTCCGTGATCTGATCGACCGCGATCGCCGCGACGAGCCCGTGGCCGGGTAAGCCCTCAATGAGTGTTGGCGAATCGGCCGGAATATCTGCGACCCTCTCGAACGACGCCTTCGTTGTCTGTTCGGTCATGCGGATACCGATACGTCAGCGCGGGATATGATTCTTGAGGGTGTTTTCGATCGATTAGAAGTCAGAGGTTCGATCACCGCCCGATCGACGGCTCCGTCAGCCGCGTCCTCGAACTCGAGACGTGCTGGACGGTCGCTGTCGGTTCGATCGCGATCGACCGATCACGGTCGACGGCAGGTCATCTGCAGGACCGAGAACGGGTTCGGATCCGGTCGCGACGGGCGGGGACGATGTCCGCGAGATGACGTTGCTAACTCGCCCAACGGAGCCACACGTTCCGCCTTGGAACTGGACTACTCGATATCGATCGAGGTCTCCTCCGGTTCCGTCGGCTCAGTCTTCGGCAAAGTGACGGTGAGTACGCCGTTCCGGTACGATGCCTCGACGGTCTCCTCGTCTACTGACTCCGGGAGTCGGACGGCCCGACTCATCGATCGCCGTGTCCGCTCGTTCCTGATGTATGACTCGTTGTCTTCTTCGGTCGATTCCTCCGTTCGTTCCGCGGTGATGTGGAGCGTGTCGTCAGCGAGTCGGAGGTCGATATCGTCGGTCTCGAATCCCGGAACGTCGGCCGTCAGGACGAACTCGTCGCCGCGGTCGGCCAGATCGATTCCCATTCCGGTCGTCGCGAGCGCCGTCGTCGGACCGTACCGATCACCGTCCCACGCGTCCAGCACTTCTTCGAGTTGCCGTTGCATCTGCTCGAATCGCCGTTCGAGACTCCTGAAAGGTTTTTCGTCAGAACTCATGCGTTCCCTTGGGGCGTACCCCGACTCGGAGTCCGACGACGGTTATGTTAAACCTTTCACTAGCTTCCATCGTGCGGGATCGTCCAGTTCGGATCCGCGTAGACGAAACGCAGACGGCCCAGTTGGAACTCGCCCGTTCGATTCCGAGTCTCCCATCGCCCATCGGAGCGGATTTCGAGTGCCCCGAATCTCGTCGTCCGCACGCTGCCATCCGAACGAATCGTCGGTCTCGAGACGGCATCGATTCGCACCTCGGCCGTTGCGTTGGTGACGAGGTGGCGAGACAGAGAACGTCGTTGCCGACCCTCACGTAGCTTTCACTGCTCCTCACGCCTCTCGACTGGACGGCCGCCTCCGTGGCGCGCTGGCCAATCTGGCGATTCGGGCCGCCCTCTTCGTTTTCCCGCGACTGTGAACAAGTCGCCGTCGTGATTCACGAACTCCATCGTCGTGGGCAGCGACGATGGGGCGCGCTATCCCTACACCGGAAAGTGACACCGTCTACGGGGAACCGGGAGCCGATCGGAACGGAAACGGCGTATTTCGAACGCGGAACGTGTGGCCGTCGATCGTGCATCGTTCGGCTCGGCTGCTCGCGGCGACGCGACCGTCGTCCGCTATTCCTGAACTGTTACACTGTTTCGTCTGGTATGCCGAGAATACACCCGCTGTTTGACGGGGGGTTCAAGACATATTTACAGTAATATGCTTGTAATCGTTCTCGGTGCGGAAATAGATCCTTACCTGCTGTAGCGAGCCACTAGATACCGATCAATACTCAGTAGGACGTGATGAACAACCCCGCCTTGGAATCAGCCGCTGGATTTCGGCTCGGCCGCGCAGTGACCGTGGTTCGCTGACCGCGCCCCGCTGATCCTCGTCACGGACGGTTTCAGAGTTGATTACTCCTCGAGCAGCCAGCCGAAGCGTTTCTCCCAGAACGCTTCGCTCGGGGGCTTCTTGCTCTGTCCGTAGGTCTTCTTATCACGGATCTGTCGTTCCAGGACTTCCTTGGCCTCGTTTATCGCGTGGCTCGCGCCGTAGCCCTCGCCGGAGGCGATGTAGAGCCCGCGATCGGTGTGTAGTCGAATCCGCGCGAGCAGGAGCGGCCGCCCGCGGCGCGTCTCGTCGTGTTCGTGGAGGTGGACCCGCGCGTCGAGGACGTTCATCCCGTGGTCCCTGTCGTCGAACTTCTCGACCATCGCCACGATTTCGTCGTAGGCCACGTCGTCAATCAGGTCGGTGCCGTAGACCTGGACGCCGCGTGTCCCGCCAGCCTCCCACGTGAGCGAGTCGAGGACATCGGTCTTCGTGACGATGCCGTGTGGCGCACCGTTCTCGGTGACGACCAGCGACGACGCGTCGATCTCGAACATCTCGTCGACAGCCACGTCGAGCGTCTCGTCCGGCCGAATCGTGCGCACCGGCGAGACCATGATATCCCGGACCGGGAGGTCCAGCATCCGCTCGGACTCCCCCTCTCGAGCGCCGAAGCCGCCGCGTCCCGCGCGGGCGGTGCTGGCGGATATTTCACCCCCGAACGGATCCGTCCCGCCCGCATCACCGCCCTGGCTCTGCACCTCGGCTCGAACCGTGATACCGGTCACGTCGTAGAGGCTGAGGATACCGACTGCTTCGTTCCCCTCGACGACCGGAAGGTGCGTGATGTGATTCTCACGAAAGACATTGAGTGCGTCTCCGAGGGTGGTCGCCGGGCCGATCGAGACGAGATCGGCGGAGTGGGCCTCGGCGACGGTCGCCGCGTCGAGGAACGGTTCGACCTTCCGGAGGATATCGTCGACGGTGACGACGCCGACCAGCTCCTGGCCCTCGAACACCGGGAGTAACCGTGAATCGCTGTCGATCATGAGCTGTGCCACCTTGCGAACGTCCTCGTCCGGCGCGAGCCGCGGCACGTGCCAGACGAGCGATCCGAGCTTTTCGTCGGGTTGGCGATGCGAGGTCGCGAGTTGTCTCCTGGTGACGACCCCCTCGAACTCGTCGTCACGGATCACGACGCCCTTGACCGTGGAATCCGCGAACGTCCCGACGAGCTTCGAGACGGTTGCTTCTGGCGTGAATTCGACGTACTCCGCTGATACGACATCTTCGATATTCATGATTGGTTGCGTGTTTCCGGTTGCTTGGTCATGTTGCTATCCCGCCGGAACGACGCTGCTAGCAATGGCACTTTGTCACCGAACTCCAAGTATCGATGTGGTGGTTCCCATGTTTGAGGAACTCGTCGATGCTCTCGTCCGCTTCCGATCACTCCAGAGATGACATCGCCATGCCGTCGACGACGACCACGGTTTTGCCGGCCAAATCGGGCTCCGCTCGATCGTTCCGGTAGCGCTCGGCCTTCCGACGTGCGTTCGCCGCTTCTTCCTCGCGCTGTTGCTCGAAGTACTCCTCGTCGCTACCGGTCTCCACGGAACGCCTTTTCGTTCCGCCAGATGCTTCCAGCATTCGCAACGGCACCGATGGCATACTCCGGATTGCCCGAGGCGCCGATTTTCTTCGCGACGACGATGTCGAGTGGGTCGTCGAGCGCATCGGCCACTGCTCGTCCGAGCGGGAGGCCGCCCCGTGGGATGGCAAGTGCGATGTCAGGGTCGATCTCACGCTCTCGAAGTTCTGTCGCGAGTTGTTTCCCCGCTTCTTCTCGGTCGGTGAATTGGCGAACTCCTGCCATCGGTCTCGGGTGGGAACACGGAACACGACTACAAATATAGTAGCCACTGCAAGTCACTGCATACCTGATCGCACGACAGCTATGCGATCAGTATGTAACTAGTTGCAGTTGTTACTATAACACACAGGCGACCCTCGAGCACGGGTCCCCCTGTATACTAACCGTTGACAGTGTCGAGTCACGTATGTGACACCACGCAGACAGTCTCGTGTCCATCCCAGTCGACGACGTAGAGCTCGAGGGCATGCTCGAAATCCCGGCTGACGCATCCGGAGTCGTCGTCTTCGCTCACGGGAGTGGATCGAGTCGGCAGAGCCCGCGTAACAACTTCGTCGCGGAGATCATCCGCGATCAGGGTCTCGGGACCCTGTTGTTCGACCAGTTCACCTGCGAGAAGGACCTCCACGTCGTCGAGGGAGCGGGACACCGCTTCGAGGGAGACGGCGAACTCGAAGAAGTCGCCGATGTGGCGTCCGACTGGTTCGCCGAGAACCTGGAGTAAGGGGCCGAGTCAGCGTTCGCTTCCTTCCTCTCTCCGGTTCGGCCAGCTCGTCACAGTGTCGCAATCCAAGTCGGTTCGTTGACCGACTTCGCTCGGTCATCCACGTTGAATCGGCAACTACTGTGACTGGCGGGGACTCTCTCGCTGTTGAACGGTAGCACGTAGCTTGAAGTCCGTGGTCGCCGAGTAGACTGGTGCCATGAACTTCGACGAGTTCACTGGAACGGTACAGCACCGACTCGAGTTACCGGACACCGGCCGAACGGTTCGGACAATCCGGGCGACGCTCACGACCCTCGGACAGCGAATCCCGGAGGGCGCGGCCGAGGATCTCGCCGCATCGCTCCCGATGGAGATCAAGTGGTACATCACGGGCGCCGTCGACGACCACGGCCAGCGGTTCGACTGGCAAGAGTTCATCTCGCGGGTCAGCGAGATCACGAAGGCCGATCCGACCGAATCGGCCTATCACACGCGTGTCATCATCGACCTCGTGGAGACGGTAGTGCCGGAGTCAGACTTCCAGCAACTCCGCGATCAGCTTCCCGAAAGCGAAGACGACGAGAACTGGCGCAAGCTCTTCGAGGTCGTCGACGCCGGCGGGTGGGGTGACGCTCAGGAGGCCCAGACCGGCGGCGGCCCACAACCCGAACGGACGGACCCGGAGCGCCTCGAGGTGGACGACGACTCGTCCAGCGAGGGCGAAAAATAACGCGTCTCACCTCGAACTGGCGTCCCTCCCGCGGACGATTCCACCGCGACGGTCGTCCGAGAGTAGCGTCGCTCGACTCCGCGTAGTTTGCCGTCCGTCGTGTCGGTCTTTGTCACGACGACACCACATTCCGAATCGGTGATAGATGTAGCAGTCTATTAACTGGTTCGGGGATGAAGGCCTCTTCAGAGCAAACCATGCCAATCGAAGACCTATCTAGAAGCGATGTCGTAACGGCCGAGCCAGACGCCGCAGTCAGCGAACTCGCGACGATCATGGACGACGAAGGGGTCGGTAGCGTCGTCATCACCGAGGGAGATAGCCCGGTCGGCATCGTAACCGACCGTGATCTGACCGTGCGTCTCCTCGCCGAAGAGGCCGATCCCTCCGAACGGACGGCGGAAGACGTGATGACGGAATACCCCGAGACAATCGAGATGGATGCCGGGTTCTACGAGGCGACGAACATGATGGCCGAGCACGGAATCCGTCGGCTGCCCGTCCGTGAGGGCGACGAGCTCGTCGGGATCATCACCGCTGATGACCTGACGGAACTCATCGCCGACGAGGAACAGCAACTCGCCGAGGTCATCCGAGCCCAGCGTCCAGAGTACTGACTCGTCGGTAACGGTACGCTCGTGGTCGCGCTCGTTGTGCACATCCGTTGTTCGGTCGGGCCGAAGACGACGGTTGCGGCCAGATTCCGGATCGCCTGCCCTCCGGTCTATCCCGATGACGAGGACGCAGCCGGATGACAGCGTTCGTTCGTCGGAATCCCCCATCGAATCCGATCACGAGCTGGTGCGAATCGAGCCAAGTGCCCACAGGAACGGTGCACGACGGAGCTCGATGCCCGTTCACCGGGTTCGCGGTCCGGTTTGAGGCCCCGAAGCGATAGACGCTGTTCGCAATTCGGACCTGTTCTACGTGTTGAACGACGTCAAAGCCAAGGCAGTCGTCACCGTACGGAGCAGTATGTACGATGATATTCTCGTCGCAACCGACGGGAGCGACATCGCAGCGAACGCCGCATCGATGGGGATCTCGCTCGCCAGGCGGTTCGGGGGCGAGATACACGCGCTAGCGATCGCCGAAGAGAGACGAGATAACGCGGCGCGTCGCAGCAAACGCGAGGCGGATGCGGAAGCGATCGCGGCGCAGGCCCGCCAAGCCGACTGTGAGGCCGACGCGATCGTCCGGAGCGGGCGGCCGGCGGACGAAATACCGGCCACCGCCACCGAAGTCGGTGCCGACCTGATCGTCCTCGGCACCCACGGACGGACCGGATTATCGCAGGCGCTGCTCGGAAGTGTCGCTCTCGAGGTGCTTCGAGAGGCCCGCCAGCCGGTCCTCACAGTCGGTCCGGACGCTGCTCTCGAGGGCCCTGAGCTCGACGACGTCCTCCTCGCGACGGACGGGTGGTCCGGCTCACGCGCCGCGACCGAACACGCAATCTCGCTCGCCGACAGCGCCGACGCTAGGTTGCACGCGCTGTACGCCGTCGACGTGAACTTCGATGCGCCGGAGCAACGAGAAGCGTTCGAAGAACACGGCAAGAAGACGATGACGGCCGTCGCGGATCGTGCCGAGGAACGCGGCGTCGAAGTGACGCGAACGGTCGTCGACGGATCGGCCCACGAGGTCATCCTCGAGTACGCGGCCGACGCGGACGTCGACCTGCTCGTGATGGGCACCGAGAGCAAGACGACTCTCGAGCGGCTCGTGGTCGGTAGCGTCTCCCAGCGGGTGGTGCCGAACGCGAGCGTCCCCGTCGTGACCGTCCGAACGATCGACCAGTAGTCGTCATACGACGATGCCAAGGCACTGTGTACCGGGAATCCGCTTGACGGTCTCGTCGTCCATCCGTTCGATCCCGTAGTCGGTGAGGTCTCGAGACGGCTCTGCGAGTGGCTGGACAGGACCGACGATCCAGTACTTGACGGGCCTGTCGTGCTGGGTAACTACGACCGGATCAGGTCGCGGGTACCGCACGATAATAAGTGGATTCCCGACGAATTCACCATATGGTCGATCGGCTACTCGTCCCGACGGACGGAAGCGATCCCGCGACTGCTGCGCTCGAACACGCCGCTACCATCGCTGCGACGACGAAAGCGACGGGACACGTACTACACGTGGCCGAGAATACGGACGAAGACGATCCGGTGGCCGAGCAAATCGTCGACGAAGGCATGGCGTGGTTCGAAGACGCCGGCGCGACTGTCATCGGGGAGATTCGATCCGATTCCCCCACTGGGGAAATCGCGGACTACGCCTCCGAGATCGATGCTGACGTAATCGTCATTGGGACCCATGGCCGGCACGGGATCCAACGGCTCGTTCTCGGTAGCGTGACTGAGGCCGTCGTCAGGGACGGCGAGGTACCAGTCCTCGTCGTCTCGCCGGATGGGGAACTCGACGTCAGGTATCCCTACCAAACGATCGTCGTTGGTGTGGATGGAAGCGAACACAGTCTGGCTGCCGTGAAACGCGCGGTCTCGTTCGCGTCCCCCCATGCAACGATCCACGTTCTCTCCGTCATCGACGTGACGCCGGTCGTCGCCGACGAGCGAATCAAAGCCCAGTTCGAAACCGCCGCGAAAACGATCGTCAACGACGCCGAAGCGGCCGCCCGAGCGGCCGGAGCGAACGACGTCGAAACCGAGGTACTGATCGGCCCGCCCGCTCGAGAGATCCGCTCGAAAGCTGCCGATGTGGGTGCGGACCTCATCGCGGTCGGCACGCACGGACGTCGTGGCGTCGATCGGCTCTTACTCGGCAGCGTCGCCGAACGCGTTCTTCGAACCGCGCCGACTCCTGTTTTGACCGTCCGCTCGGCCGATCGGTGACGGTTCGACGCGACATTCCGATGCGATCGCCTGGTGACGCCAGACTGCCAGCGGACCGTCCCCCGCGGTATATCGACGCTGATGACCGCTCGCGGCCCAGGTTCGACGTCGGTCTCCTGTGGGCCTCTCACGCCGGGACATCGTTCTCGTTCCCGGATATAGTAGCCACTGAAACGACTTACACACTGATCGCAACGCCGTTTTCGATCAGCTGTGCAGTGACTTTCAGTGGCTACTATCGGAACTGGGTACAATATTCATTCTGCTCGGGCTCGTTAGAACAACACGCATGGAGAAGAACGTCGGCGGAATAGACCGTACTGGACGTATCGTCGTTGGACTAGCGCTCGCGATCGCCGGGATCGCGGCATTGACTGGCTACTGGGCCATCGGCGCCGTCATCGGAGTGATCGGGGTCGTCGTCGGTGCCGTCCTCCTCGTGACCGGGACGACCCAGAAGTGTCCGATCAACGAGGCCGCGGGAATCGACACTACGACGGATGACTCCCGATGACGGGAGGAGACAGACGAGATGGGTTTGAACGTAGTAACCGAGCCCGAGTGAACCCGTTTCCGAACGCCGGACAGCTCACATCGGATTCGGGGTCGCTTCCGGCGGATTTCGACGGCCGGTTCCCGACCGTGGTGGCCGATGGACGAGGGTAAGACATCTACGGACCCCCTCTCGTCAGGCTCGATTGCGAGAGTGAATCGCCCAAAACGCGACGCGATCGTCTGGTACGATCGGATCAGTCCCTGGTACGATGCGCTCGTCGCGCGGTTCGATCGTGCCCCCCGGAATCATGGTATTAACCTCCTGAACGCCGAGACCGGCGATTGGGTGCTCGAGGTCGGGTTCGGAACGGGACGAGCGCTCGTCTCGCTCGCTGACAGTGTCGGATCGAACGGTCGCGTCGTCGGACTCGACAGCTCCGGCGGGATGTGCGACGTCACCCGAGAGCGAGTCGCGGAGGCGGACGTCGCGGACCGGGTCTCCCTCGTCCGGGGTGACGCCGAGCGACCGCCGTTCGACGGCGACGCGTTCGACGCGGTATTCGCGAGTTTCACGCTCGAACTGTTCGACACGCCGGCGCTGCCGACCGTCCTTGGGGAGTGGCGGCGAGTGCTTCGGGACGACGGCCGGCTCGGGGTCGTCGCGTTGTCCAAACGCGACGCCGGGCCGGTAACTCGCGCGTACGAACGCCTCCACGAGGCGTTTCCTCGGTACGCCGACTGCCGTCCGATCTTTGTTCGCGAACTCCTCGAGGAGGCCGGCTTCACCGTGGTCGAGGCGGAGACGTACCCGTTGTGGGGACTGACGGCCGAGATAGTGGTCGCAACTTCGCGTCGACGTGACGACGATCTGTCGACGTGAGTGACGGCTCCGAGCCACTATCTCCGCTCGAGCGGAACGGACACTACGTTTGAGAGAGGCGACGACTCGGAATCGAGGTGCAGAACCGACAGGCTGTCACGGTGGGTGCCTCGGGGCTTGACTCCGAGGCAATTCACTCGGATCGGTTTGTGGCCACCGCCAGTGCGAGAATACCGTGTTCAGAAGGCGAAGAGCGGGTTCAGGCGCGGGTAAGTCGATCGAAACGGTTTGTGCACGCTCGAAAACGACGGTCGTCAGATCAGGCGGTCAACACCGGCCGATCCGCGTACCGGACCACACGATCGGCGACACTTCCGATTTTGCCCGTTCGATCGTGGCTCTGCCCCTGAAATCCGATTACTATCAGGTCGGCATCGAGTTCTCGGGCCTTCTCCGTGACCTCCTCCCAGGGCCGGCCGTGACAGACGTTGCAGGTGCACTCGATACCAACGTTGTCAGCGCGCTCGACGAGCTCCTGGAGCATTGCTTCTCCCTGTTCCTCGAGCCTGGTGAGTACGATTTCGGCGCTGCTCAGGGCGGGTTCACCGTATCGGTGCGTCTCGACGCAGTACATTGCGTGCACCTTGGCATCGTACTGTTCCGCGAGCGCTAACGCGTGTTCTACCGCTCGATTCGCGGGGTCGCTCCCATCGGTCGGGACGAGGATTGTATCGTACATCGGTCACGAGTAGCAACACCGAAGTCAGCTAAATAAGACATACTAAATTATTTGATGTAAATCTGCGGGAGCAGGCTATCGACATCAAATCGTCGTTCAACATCGATTTCCTTCCGAATTCCTCAGCGTGTTCCGCGTCGAGACGTGTTTCAGGCCGTCATCACGGGGCGATCGACGTACCTGACGACGCGTTCTGCGGTGCTCCCGATTTCACCACCGGAATCCATACCGCGGTTGCCAAGGAGAAGCAGGTCCGCATCGATCTGATTGGCATACTCGCCGATCACTTCGTGTGGACGTCCGTCGTGAATTTCGATCGTCACATCGATGTCCGCCTGCGCGGCGATATCGTCTAAGATGTCCTGACCGCGCTCTCTCAGGCCTGTAATAACGTCCTCCGTGTCCGCCAGCGTCGATTTCCCGTACCGACGAGTGTCGACGACGTAGATCGCGTGGAAGTCGGCGTCGAACGTCGACGCGAGGTCGAGTGCGTGATCGGTTGCGCGGGCCGCTGATTCGCTTCCGTCGGTCGCGACGAGGATTGTCTCGTACATGGCCGTAGTGGGTCCACCACTGGACCGTACAAATAGGTTCAGGCGCTGTCTCACTGCAGAGTGACGGTACCGTCCAATGGATTGGATCGGCCTCAGCGGTCGTTCATCTATAGTAGCCACTGCAAGTCACTGCACACCTGATCGCACGATGGCTGTGCGATCAGTGTGTGAACCGTTTCAGTTGTTACTATAGTTTTCTGTCGCGTCTGGTGCCGGCACGTCGCGAACGTCGTCCGGAGTCTCCTCGAGGAGTTCGTCGTGAACCGTTCCCGACTCGCCACAAGCGGCCCCGGCCGAACCGTCGCGATCACGGGAACATAACGGGGACGGTTTCTCGAAGGCCATCGAGACAGCGAGCAGAATTACGAATCGGACTCGAGTGCCGTCCTCGCTCGGCGTGCGGTGTCGCGCAACAGCGTGACGTCGTCGGTGAAGACTTCGACCGCGACGGTTCCGTCAAATCCCGCGAGGTGATCCGTAACGACGCTGTAATCGATTTCGCCGGCACCGATCGGGAGATGGGTGTCGCCCCGGCTTCGGGCGTCGTGGACGTGGAGATGCGAGACGAGGTCGCCGTACTGCGAACAGAATCGATCGACGCCGTCGTCGCCGTCTTCCATGTACGCGTGACCGACATCGAAACAGACGGCCGTCTCGGTTTCGTGTGCGAGATCACCCAGAACGGTAAGCGGCAATCCGCGCTTTTGATGCCCGACGTTCTCGACGACGAGTTCCACGTCGGCGTCGGCGGCGGCCGTGCCGATCGCCTCGAGCTGGTCGGCGAAGACGGGTCGAAGATCCGTATCGTGCGGGTTCCGGGCCGTTCCGTGAAGAACCGCCTTCTCCGCATCTGCGGTGCCGGCCCACTCGAGCAGCCGTGACAGGTAGTCGACGATCGCGTCGTTGATTTCCGGGACCGGCGTCACGACGACCTGCTTGAACGGCAAGTGAACACAGAGGTCGGCATCCGCGTCAGCGAGTATCGTTTCGAGTCGGTCCACGTCGATCTCGTCGGGGTCACGTCCTTCGCCGACCGACAGTTCCGCGAGGTCGAACCCCTCGATCGTTCGTTCCGTCCGCTCGAGCGAATCGCCGACGGTGAGGCCAACGTCCATACGGCCCCATTCGCCGCCATGGATATAATATAGTAGCCACTGAAACGATTCACACACTGATCGGACAGCTGTCGGTCGATCAGGCATGCAATGACGTGCAGTGGCTACTATAGACTGCCCGACACGGAGACAGGACCAGGCAGAACCGATCGAGACCGAGTTTTATTCTGGTCGATTCGGTGGTGGTCGTCTCGTAGTCTGTGTTCGACGGGATAGCGCTGTGCTCGGGCTACGTCGGCGGAACGGCGTCGACCGTTCGCGCGAGACCGGGTTCGACCAGCGATCGACGGCGGTGTGTCGGAACTCAGCACCGCTCGTCATACCGATCCAGAACGGTCTCGAAGAGCGCCAGCAACACGCCGAACGTGAGTAGTGCGATTCCGATCTGGTGAGGGACGCGACCGAGAAGAGCCACGTTCCATTGTCGTGACTGCGCCTCTCGATGGGAACGTGTTTCGAAGTCGTGTCCGATCACATACACATACCATTATAGTCGCTCCTGCAGTCCATCTCAGTATGAGCGGGCAAATCCTCGTTCCATACGACGACTCAGGCCCTGCCGAAAAGGCACTCGAGTACGCCTTCGAAACGTTTCCCGATGCAGCAGTCACGGCCCTGTATGTCGTGCCGATTCCTGCGGGATACTGGACTGCATTCGGAGACGCCAGGGAACTCGGCGCCGAACAAGGCCGCGAACACGGCGAGGAGATCCTCGAGAATGCGACGACGGTCGCGACGGAATACGATCGCGAACTCGAAACCGAGGTCGATATCGGAAAACCGGCTCAAACGATCGTCAGCCGAGTTGAAGAGGGAGAGTTCGACACGATCATCATCGGCAGCCACGGACGGGAAGGAGTATCGCGGATCCTCCTCGGGAGCGTCGCGGAGATGGTCGTCCGACGCTCGCCGACCACCGTTATTGTCGTCAGATAGCCGTTCGTCGATCGGCCGCTCTGCAGCAATCGAACGCGGAAGCGCGATCGTGCACAGACGCTCCGTTGCGGTTCGACATCGAACTCGGTCAAGAACTCGAGCGTGCAAAAGTGGTCGCTGGTCCGCCGGTGCGAATCCCGACATCGAGGTGCTCGACCAATGACGCCAGACGACCCTGATCCACAGGACGCCCCTGAGTTCGACCGAGCTCTCTCGATGTCGACGATCCGGTTCCCGACTCGGAGTACGGTGATCAGGGATATCACCCAGAACGTGGTGCCGTGGATGACGGGCAGATTCCCGTCGACGAACTGCACGAGATACTCCTCGAGGCCGAACAGACGCTGAGAGAAACCGACGAACAACTTCCCGAGCCACTGACGCTCAGCAGCTCACTCACTGAACTACGCGCCCTTCAGACGCGTATGCTCGGCTCGATTGTATGCTCGGCTCGATTGTATGCTCGGCTCGATTGTATGCTCGGCTCGATTGTATGCTCGGCTCGATTCTGAGCACCGCAACGGCGGGGACTAAGTTACTGTACGCAGCGCAGCCGCTCGTCGGAGGTAGATTCCTGTCTCTTCCGGGGTTGTGTTCTCCTCTGCAGGAGAGTGACTGAGTTAACCAACGGGTCCGAGGGATGAGCCCAAATCGTTGGTTAATACACCCGAAGCTTTGGGCCCTGCTTCACTACCCTCATTTGGTACCGATACTGAGTCTTTCGGCACCGTGAGGGGGCCGTGTTTAGTTTCGTTGATTCCATATGTACGCGTAGCTCTGGAGCCAGGTTTCGGCGGTATTCGGTTCAGCGTTTCTGAAGCAATTTTCGAACTGGTAGGTTCGCCGTTTTACTTCTTGAAAGAGATGTTCGACGGCGTTCTGATTTCCGTGTGTCTCGTGACGAAATCGGAGTCCGTATTGGTTGAGTGAAACTTTCAGCCACGGTTCGGAATCGACGAGAAACACGGCGTCGTCAACGTCGTGTTTCTCGGTGAGTTCAGAGAGAAAAATCGAGGTAATACCCTCGTTCCGCATCAAAAATAGCCTAACATGGAGAAATTTGTTCGTTTCGGGATCGACAGCAGCGTACAGCCAGTCGCGCTGATCGTCGAGATGGATCACGGTCTCGTCGAGCGCGATGTGATCCGGCTGGGCACCGTCTGTCGGCTGTACGTCGGCCTTTTGGACCCACTTGTGAACAGTCGAGTGCGCCCGTTCGACACCGAAGCACTCTCAGATAGAGATAGTTTCCAAAAGTGATGATTCGTACAGCTGGAGCTGGATACTGAGTTCCATGAGCTCGCGCGGTGTCTGCTCGCGATCCACAAAATCTAGCTCGATCCCGATGCTAGATCCGTCGAGGCGGTCGAATTCTGGCATAGCACAACGAATTCCACCGCCTCACTCCGTCACACTCTACTCTGAACAGCGTTTAGAGCCGAGGAGGAACGTGAAGTAGAGTCGCGTCTCGCCGTCGTAGCCGAACGTCAGCGGAAGGAGGTACGGGGCGTCCTCCTCGGTGAGACCCAGAACGCCAGTTTTGATATGTAATGGAGCTCTCCACGGAGCTCAAAAACCACTCTGCGGTGTGCACACCGCAAGAGAGAACCGAACGATGCCGGCGACAGACCGCGGCGGGCCCTCGGTACCGTTTTCGTCTGGCTGTCGAATAGTATCATATCACTGCCAATTCGATTTCGCTGCTCCGACGCGTAGTGGCCGCTCGCAGTGTCGGAAGCGGGGGGCAAGAATTACCCACTTCCACGTGGTCCGTTACCTATGGACGAACCACGTGACTTCGACGATATCCTTGTTCCCACCGACGGCAGCAAAGCCGCCCGAAACGGGGCCGAACAGGCGATCAAGTTCGCGCGACGAAACGACGCGACGCTGCACGTCCTGTACGCGATGGACATGGGCGACGCCGACTACGTTGCGGTCCCGAGCGACATCGCACAGACGCGACGCCGCCTCGAGAAGAAGGGTGAAACGTTCATCTCGGAGATCGAGGACCTCGCCGCTGACGCCGGGGTCAACTGCGACACGGCAGTCAAGGCGAACACGCCCGTCGAGGCCATCCTCGAGTACGTCGACGAACACGACATCGATCTCGTCGTGATGGGCAAACGCGGGCGTTCGGATCCCGACAAGCCGCTCATCGGGTCGATCACGAACCGGGTGGTCGGCTCGCTTGACATCCCCGTGTTCACCGCCTGAGAATCCCGATAATAAGGCCGATCCCGGGTGACTCCTCAGTTGAGAAACTCGATCCGGGATCCGACCCGGTTGTGCCGACCGAAACGGGTCGGTAACGGAGGTCCGCTCCGGTGCGCTCGAGCCGACGGCGGTCAGGTCTCCAGACCGAGCAGGAGGCCCAGGAGACCGATCCCGAACGCGTCGATCGGAATGATAGCGCCAGATCGCGTTCGGAAGGACCCGGACCGCGTGAGGGAGGATCATCACCGCGAGGAATCCCCCGGCGAAGACGGACGGGAGGGGCCTTATATCGACGGGGACGTCGTAGTAGTACAGGAACAGAAACGTGACCACGCGGTGATCGAAACGATCCCCTCCGCGAGCGTCGTGATCGCGACCGCGCCATCGCGGAGCGTCTCCGTGGAGGTCGCGTCGTCATTGAGAACAAGACAGTCGTATTGCCTCGACGCCCGCTCTGCACGTTCCTCGTCGCGTTCGATGACGATGACCTCGTTGCCCCTCGGTCGCAAGTTCGACGGGCGGTGTCCCGATGTCGCTCGCACCCACGACGATCAGATATCGTAGCCACTGAACGTCACTGCACACCCGATCGAACGACGGGAGCGTGGTTCGGAGCGAGCGCGGTTCGGAGCGAGCGCGGTTCGGAGCGAGCCGTGAGCGAACGTAGTGAGCGAGAACCGCGGGAATGCGAACGGCGAGCAAAGCGAGCCGTGAGCGAACGCAGTGAGCGAGAACCGCGGACTGTGCGATCAGTGTGTGAATCGTTTCAGTTGTCACTATACATGTGACTGCCATTCAGAATTCGTCACCGAAAGCCTCCCGTTCCGTGACACGAGAGGGGGCGCGGATGGTGTCGGGTGCCGGTGACGCCGATCAGTTGTCGGTTTTGCCGCCCTCGACCGGCGGCGTCGACGGCTCGAGCGTGGCGTCGGTATCGGCAGTGGGACCGTCGGAGCCGTCCGACCCGCTCGGCGCATTTGCCCGGGTGCCGCTTCCGAACAGCCGGGCTCGGATACTGCGGTTGTCGCGCTTCTCGGCGAGGAGCACGGAACACTCCACGTCCTCGAGCACCTGCAACACGACCGATCCGCGGAACAGCCGCGAGAGCAGTCCCTTCTCGGTCGCGCCGATGATCAGCATCGTGGCGTCCCGCGCGGCGCGGTCGATGGCCGCCTCGACGTCGCCGCTCTCGATTCGCATCGTCGCGTCGGCGAGGTCGTGCTCGGCGGCCCACTCGGTGAGGAACCGACGGCCCGCTGCCTCGTCGTCGGCGACGTGCAGCAGGGTGACCTCACCGTCGAACTCGGTCTGGAGCATCTTCGCGACTGCGCCGGACAAGTCCGAGGCCGGACCGCCGGCGGTCGGCACGAGAATCCGCGAGGGGTCGAACCCGCGGTCGCGAAACACGAGGAAGTCGGACGGCAGCGAGTGAGCGAGCTCGTCGACCGCCGTCTCCGCGCGCCCTGGCGCCCCGTGGGAGTCCTCGCCCCAGCCCATCACGGTGAGGTCGGCGCCGTAGGTGCGGGCCGCGTCGAACACCTCCTCGAATACGCGGTGTGATAACACGACGTGCGTCTCCACGTCAACGCCGAACGTCTCGGCGTCGTCACGGGCCCGGTCTAACAGGTCGTGTGCCGCCTCGTGGGCGCCGCGGTCGCGCGCGGCCTCTAGCGACGTCTGGTCGGGGACGTTCGCGATGTTGACCGCGACGACTGTCCCGTTGCGCTGCTTGGCGATGGCCGACGCGAGCGTGATCAGGTGCTCCTCAGTCGCGGGGTTCGCGAGCGGCACCATCACGCGATAGTCGTCGCCGCTCGGCTGGACCGACGTAGCCGCCGACACGGCGGCCTTCGGCAGCTCGTCGGAACGGTCGAGGATCCACGTGCCTAACACGCCGCGCGACTCCACCTTCCCGCGGGCGTACAGCAGGTACCAGAGCACGGCGAAGGCGACGAGGCCGAACGAGATTAGAATTATCGTCGGCTCAATGTAGACGATCAGCGCGAACGACGACACTGTCCCGATTATCGGGACGGCGGGGTAGAAGGGGACCTCGAAGTCGGGATCGTACCCCTCGACCCCCGACTCCCGCATCACGATGAGCGCGAGGTTGAGCAGGCCGTAGACGATGAGGTGGAGTACGGAGCCCATGGTCGACAGCGACTCGACGCCGCCGGCAACGAGGAAGACGAGGATGAGCGCGCCGGTAAGTGCGATCGACTTGTAGGGAGTCCCGAACCGCTTGTGGATCTCGTTGAGCTTCGGGGTGACGATCTTCTCGCGCCCCATCGCGAAGTTGATCCGCGATGACGAGAGGATCGATGCGTTCGCCGACGAGGCGGTCGCGAGCAGTCCGCCGAGCAGGAGCATGCCGGCGCCGACGGCGCCGAGCGAGTAGCCGAACACCTCGTAGTTGCCAAACAGCAGGCGAGCGGCGTCAACGACCGCGGTCTCGTTGTTCGCGACCAGTTCGTTCGGTACCGCCGCGAGTAACACGACCAAAAACAGCGCGTAGACGACCGTGACGATGACGACCGATCCGAGGACCGCGAGCGGGAGGTTCCGCCCGGGGTTTTTGATCTCCTCGGCGACCGAGGTGATCTGGACGAACCCCAGATACGAGACGAAAATGATCCCCGTCACCGGGAGGACTTCGCTCGTCGTCCCCGGCGGCGCTAACGGTCGTAGCGATTCCATATCGGCGTTCAGCAGACCGACGACGGTGAAGACGGCGAGGATCCCCAGAAGCGACATGACGATGACGATCTGGAGTCCGCCGGTCTCTTTCGCACCGAAGTAGTTGACCGCGATAAAGAGCAGCGCGCCGGCGAGACCGATCACCTGCGCGGCCTCCAGCGACACCGGTCCGAGTCCGACCGATCCGAGCCCGACGAGCGCGTTGACGTACTCGCCGAAGCCGTACATATAGAACGCGGAGGCGAACGCGAGCCCGAGCCAGTTCGCCCACCCCGCGATGGAGCCGAACATGGGCCCGAGCGCCCGGTTGACGTAGAAGTACGCGCCGCCGGACTTGGGCATCGCCGTACCGAGCTCGGAGGCTGACAGCGCCGTGAACAGGGCGATGACGCCGCCGAGGACGAAGGTGAACGCCGCGAGGGGGCCGGCTCGCGCGACCGCGGTGCCGGGGAGGACGAAGATCCCGGCGCCGATCATCGTCCCGATCCCGATGGTAAGCGCCGCCAGCGGGCCGAGGTCCTTCGCGAGCTCTTCGTCGCTCATTCGGTCGCTCCCTCGCGCGGAAGCGCGATCACGGGCACGTGCGATCTCGTCACGAGCTTGATCGAGAGGTCACCGGAGAGGAACTGCATCAGGCGGTTGCCGTCTCGAGAGCGATAGGCGATCGCGCTCGCGCCGACCTCGTCGACGGCGTCGAAGATCGCGCCGACGATGTCTCGGTCGTACGCGGTGTGGTCGTCGGCGTCTGGGAACACAGTTCGAACCGCGGCGTACGACTCGGCTGCGAGCTCCTCTGACTGCTCGACCGGCGTCTTGTCGGGGACGCCTCCGCCTTTCTCGACGACGTGCAGCGCGGTAACCTGCTCCGGGTCGTAGGGTTCGAGCACCCGTGCCGTCGCCAGCGCGTCCGCCTCGTGGGCGACGGGCAGGAGAACGTGGTCGAGGAGGTCCCGCTCGTCCGGTTGATCAGTCCTCGTCATACGAGCACTCATATCCTCGTCAGTTAAGAAGGTACGCTCTGCGTCACTGGGGCAGCAGAAGAGTTTATAACTCCTCTTCAGCGCTGAGAATACGTCGTTTGAGTTCATCTCGGTTCGTCCGTCACCGACTGTCAATCGCGGAGATGAACACCGCCAGCACGGGGACGATCCAGTCGACCGATCCACATCAGGAAGAACAGAGTCCGAGTCCACCCGTTCCACGACGACTCCGTCGCGGCCCCGACGCCGCTGAATACGATACCGGCGCTGTCTGTGGATACTGCAGTTACGAGTGCTATAGTAGCCACTGAACGTCACTGCACACCCGATCGTACGACAGTAGCGCGGTTCGGAGCGAGCGCGGTTTGGAGCGAGCGCGGTTTGGAGCGAGCGCGGTTTGGAGCGAGCGCGGTTCGGAGCGAACACAGTGAGCGAGAACCGCGGGAACGCGAACGGCGAGCAAAGCGAGCGTGAGCGAACACAGTGAGCGAGAACCGCGGGGATGCGAACGGTGAGCGAAGCGAGCCGTGAGAGATCACCGCGAGCGAGAACCGCGGACTGTGTGATCGGTGTATAAACCGTTTCAGTTGTTATTATATTTTCCACCGCCATCGGAGCGATCTTGAAGAGATCGGCAGCGAGCGGAGCGTCTACTTCCCGTCCGGATGTATTCTACCGGACTGAACGACCAGCCCATCCAGAGTGTCATATTGAGGAGCCTCGCGCAGAACCCATATAGCGGCTGAGCGACTACGACCTGGTGATGGACGATTCGCCCTCAACACAGACGCAACCTCGTATCCACACGTCGCCGCGAACGGACATCTCGCAGAATCAGGGCACGTTCAGAATCCACCTCAACTTCCCTGGGAGGGCAGTCCCCGACCACGACGACCACGGCTACGGGCCACTTGCGACCGTCGTCGAGTCGTTCATGGATCCGGAGACACTCATCCGAATGCACCAGCACCGCAACGAGGAGATCATTTCCTGGGTGCCCGACGGCGTGATGCGCCACAACGACCGGCAGGGTAACAAACTCGTAACGGACCCCGAACACCTGATGGTGATGAACGCCGGCAGCGGCTTCTGGCACGCCGAGGAGACGCTCGCGGACGACCCGCCGCTGCGGATGCTCCAGATCTTCGTTCGGCCGCACAGCCTCGACCTCGAGCCGAACATCCAGCACGAGCCGATTCCCGATCCCGTTGCGAACGAGTGGCGCCACCTGTTCGGGCCCGAGGGGACCGATGCACCACTGTTCGTCCGCAACGATGTCGACTTCTACGACTGCCGCCTCGGCGCCGGCGCCACGGTCACGCTACCGTCCCAGTCGGACTGGCACACCTATCTGTACGTCTTCGAGGGAACCGTCAACGTCGGCGAGGAGTCCGTCGGGTACACCGAGAACGCACTCGTGACTGACGACGGCGACGTAACCGTCACTGCTACCGAGGACTCGACCATCGTCGCATTTACCATCAACCCCGACGCCCCGATCACACGCCAGGGCACAATCGGCCGCTGAGACACCGGTAAGCGGGCTACTGGTGGTGTTTTTGTCCCCCCTGAGGGGTGCAGCGCGGTCTGCACTGACGCAGTCGCCGTAAACTCGATTCGGCGAACACAACGGCTACGGTCAGTGATTCGTCGGTCTCCTTCGAGGAAATCGACACGAAATCCGAGGAGATGAACAGCACTATCGGAGCATGGATTGACGAGCTCGTCGCCGGCGTCGACGACGCGCAGGCCAGCGCAGCGTTCCAAGAGCGGCTTGATGTCCAGCGTCGCTTCTACGACTACTTGTATCGGAATACGTTCCAGATCAAGCGCCAGTGTCCACTTTGATTCCTGCAAAGCACGTCTTGGAAGCAGGAACCCCCATCTGCTCACGGGCGTGAAGCGCCCGTTCGCATGGCCCGTGAGACCAAAGGTCTCACGCTCCCCTCACGGTGCGAACGGCGTCAGCCGTGAGCAAGTAGGGTGGGGTAGCTCGACTTTCGGTGTCGGTCATCGAGATGCAGTGGAACACACGTCAGATCGTTGGCGATAGAAACTGTTATATTACGATCAGAATTAGACAAATACAACCAACTGCCGTTGTCGTACTCTCGCACAGATTCGTCGACGGGGTGGGTTGCCGCAAACTCATGGATTGTACGATACAGGAAGTCAGGCCTGGTGAACTGGTGGATGCAGTCGAACCGGACGAGGTGACGCTCGTTCTCGGTGCACCCGGTATCGGAACGTCACAGCGGCTGCGGTCGGTCGGTCGAACTGTCCGAGAACTACCCGAGACAGTAGCCGTCGACGACGAGCTCGTCATCGTCGAGGACTTCGTGTCCGCGGTGTTCGACCTCGACGACGAGAGCGTAGCGACCTACACGTACGAATTCGGTGAGAAATCGCTGTTCGCCGGATCGGGTGGTGCAGTACTCCTCGCCCGTCCGCGGAGTTTCGACTGGCTCTGCCAGCGTGATCTAGGGGTCGATGGACAGTTCGTCGAGACGGTCGATACAGTGTTGGTGGTACGAACGCCGCCGACTGCTGCTCCGGCGGCAATAAACGAGGTTCGGCAGCGTCTCAGCAAGCGCGGTGTGGGCGACCTCCGGGAGGACGAACTATCGGTCGTGCTGGACCGGGCCAGATATCCGCCGTACTACTTCGAAACCCCGCAGCTCCAGGCACATCTCGGCTGGTACGATGCGACCGTCACGCCGGAAGCGTTTGTCCCCCTCTCGAAACAGGACGCTGCGTCGGTGATACTGCCCGGAGATGTCAGGCGAGCGTTCGGCGGCTACGACGTTTCGATCGACCCGTTCAGCGAGGAGTTCGCAGACGCAGTCTCGCCACTCGTTCCGAGCGGTGGCCTCCCAAGCCGGATCCCCAACGAACGCGCACCACCGGTCCTCGCCGCGGTAGCGCTGGTCGCCGTTGGACTGGACGAGGAGGCGGACTGGCTCGAGTCACTCGCTCGGCTTCGAATAGTGTCCACGGCCGCTGAAGCACTGGAGATCGCACTGGATCTCCCGCCTGGAACGGTCGATCACCTCACGGTGTTCGCCGCCGATCCCGCACGGGCACTGATCGGCGATCGTCTCGCTGACGACGGCGACCGGGAATCGGTACTCGACGTGGCACGTGAGGCGGTCGGTGAGCCAGTCGACGTGCTCCAGTCGGCCAGTTCGACGTTCGGATCGATTTCGACGGACCCCGACGAGTACGGGTTGTTTAGACTCGTCGGTTCCTGGTACTGGGACGGGCCGCAGGCATTGCACGACGCTGCTGCCGAGCGCGAACTGCCGGCGCAGTTCCAGGAGACAAACGGTGAGGACGAGAACGGGAGGGACTGGAGATCGTTCGCCGACGACACGGACCTCCTTGACGCACTCGACGGGGGACTGGTCGTTCTCTCCGGTCCCAAAGCGAGCGGGAAGCGTCACGTGGCCGCGTCCCTGGCCACGGAACTCGCCGAGTGGGGAGCAACTATCAGACTCCCCGCTCTCAACAATCCCGACCACATTCGGGAAGGGGTCGAGGCGACGCCGAACGCCGTCGTCGTCGCGACGTACGGTGCCGGGCCTGCGAGGATACCAGGCGACGACGGTCTGCGAGCACTCCCCGAGTGGGTCGACGAGGGGAGTTGTGTGGGTGCACTGCTCATTTGCGATAACGCCTACCGCGACCGACTCAACGACGTCTGTGATCGGGCCGGCTGTGAGGAACTGACAGCCTGGACCGACCGCGTCGAGATCAGCATGGACAACATGTACGGCTCGCCCGATCGAGAGCCCGCAGCCGTCGCTGAGGACCTGCTCGATGCGATCGGGTGGAACGAGGTGCAGTCACCGTCTCGTCGGACCGTCGACGTTGAGTCGGTCACGGACCAGAGCACACTGGCAGCGATTGCGGGGGTTCCGGATCACTCGCTGGACGGGGAATACGTCGGGGCCACCGTCGCCGAGGCAGTCGACGTCATCTCGATGACCCACGGGCCAACCGCTGCCGGCCCGTGGCTCTCCGTCATCGACGACCTCGTGGCGGAGGTGGGGCTGAACCGGACTGACGACCCCGACGAAGCGCTCCTGTACCGTGGCGAGGTCTACGGGACTGCCATCACGGCCGTGGCGAGAGCGAAGTCGACGACCCACGAGTGGGTTCACGCCGTCGCACGCGGCGTGCTGGAGGTCACGAACGAGACCGCCGCTCCGCACGGCCGCGAAGCCGTCGGCGGCGACCTGGAGCCGTTTGCCACCGCCTTTACGGGCGCACTGGCGAGGCTCGCCCAGCCGCCAGACGGGTCGATCGTAAACCACGGCGCGATCGGATGTGTCGACGCGGCACTTCACGAGATGGTCGATGACGGGTGGCAATTCCCGCTCCACTTCGTCTACGGAGGCGCAGTCGGACGGATCGTTAGACGGGCCGACGATCCAGCGACGGCCAATGGGGGCATCTCCACCATCGTCTCGCGCGTTCGCCAGTACGGGATGAGCCCCAACGACCGATACACCATGGGCATCCTCGGCCGTGGTGAATCGCCAGACGTAGCTTA
>NZ_JBHDYC010000031.1:0-36019 GCF_041894845.1 Natrinema sp. H-ect4 | reverse complement strand
TACACGAAAGACGATTTCGCGGACGGACTCGAGGTCGACGAACGGGGCGGTTCGACCGAGAGACGCCGTCGCCGCGTGCCTGCAGCACGCTTTTGCTCGCCAGTCGGATAGGGAGACCTACGCTGCGAGATTCGATCATGGCCACCCACGATTCGAGCGCCGGCGACGGCTTCGTCCCCTTCTTTCGCCGCTACGCGAAGTCGTGGGTTCACGCGGTCGCGGCGGCCGGCATGACCGCCTTCGGGACGCTGACGATCGTTCACCGCGGGTTCGCCGTGCTCGCGCTCGCCTCCTACGTCGTGCCGCCGGTCGTACTCTACCTACTGCGGACGCCGATCGAGGGATCTGATGAGGACACCGCAACCGATCGCCAGCATGACGCGGCAGCCGCGGATCGCGCGACGGATTCGGGGGGCGGGTCGCTCGAGCGTACCAAAGGCGACACCGAGGCAGCGGCCATCACTGAGCCCGAGAGCGAGGAGGGTACCGAACCCAGCCGCGCACCCGGCAGCGCTACTACTGTTTCGAAGGAACAGCGTCGCGACGCCGACCCGGCGGCTGCCCGCGAGACCGCAGCCGACCGAGCGCCCCAGGCCGAGCGATCTCGGCGCTGGGAACTCGTCGACGTCCCGACCGAGACGACGCTTCGGGACGTCTGCGTCACCGAGACGGGCGCGGTCTACGCCGTGGGCGACGATGGACAGGTCCTCACTGCGGACCCCGTCGACGGTGACCCCGCCGAGCGCGAGTGGATGGTCGCCCTCGAGGACGGGCCGGCCGCCGAGGGCGAGAACCTCAGCGGCGTCGACGCGACCGCTGGCGGCGAGGCCGTCTGGATCGCCGGCGATAGCGGCGCGGTCGGCCGGCTCGAGGCCGAGACCCGGCGTCACACCGACTACTCGGCTCCGGCAGGGATCACGGACAACTGGCCGGGAGTCGCCGTCGCCGGTCCGAACGGGGATGAGACGATACTGCTGATCAACGGCTCTGGTGACGTTCTCCGCGGCCGCTATCGCGACGGCGAGTGTTCGTGGGACGAGCCCGTCACGCCCGGCAGCGGTTCGAGCCTGAGCGGAATCGCCCTCGCCGACGCGTCGATTGGCTACTGCTGCGATACGAACGACGGCGTCTTCGAGACGACTGACGGCGGCGATTCCTTCGATCGCATCGGGCCCGTCGGGGCCGGCGGGACGCTCGAGAACCTCGCGACACTGGGGCGGGGCGACTGCCTGGTGAGCGCCGACGATGGCGTCGTCCACCGCTACGGCGGGTCGACGTGGACGCCCGAACGGGTCGGCGAGGAAGCTATCTGTGGCATCGCTCGCCGCGAGGGGGAAACGATCGTCTGCGACGCGGACGGAGTGATCCACGAGCGGGTCGAGGCCGAGTGGGAAGCGGTCGACACGCGTGCACCCGAGTCGCTGCTGGCTGTCTCGGTCGATGCGGACGGCGAGCGGGCGGTCGCGGTCGGTGAGGACGGGACTGTCGCCGAGCGTTGGTGAGGGCGATCGAGTACCGCCCGATCGACCTGAATACGATCGACCGGAATACGACCGACCGGAGTGCGATCGACGGAACGCCGAGTCTCGAGACGGATGGAGCGACGATCGTATCGAGTTCGTGACCGCTCGAGATCCGCTGTTCGTCGGCTCGAGCGGACCGATTACTATAGTAGCCACTGAACGTCACTGCACACCTGATCGCACGACGGCTGTGCGATCAGTGTGTGAATCGTTTCAGTTGTTTCTATAGTTGAATCAATCGAGTAATTCACGACCTGTCGGATCGGCGTATTCAGGGCAAACCACCATTCCACTCCGACGGGAATAGCAGAGTATCACGACCGCATTGCGGGACATCTCTCGGTCGACCTGCAGACAGCCGTGAAACGGCCATCACCATGAGTACACGCAAACGAACGGCGACGAGATACACCGTCCGCGCGTTCGAATCCGATGACCGATCGGCGTTCCTGTCGCTGTACGAATCAGTGTTCGGCCACCAGCGGAACGCGGACTGGTTTCGCTGGAAGTTCAGCGAGAACCCGTACGTCGATCACGTCCCGATCCTCGTGGCGATCGAGGACGGCGTCCCAGTCGGGTTTCGGTCGTTTTTCGCCCAGGAGATGCGCATCGGCGGGGTCGTCCGGACCGCGTTCCAGCCCTGCGATACGATGGTTCACCCGGATCATCGCGGGCGCGGCCTGTTCGGTCGCATGAACGAACGGGCCATCGAGCGCTACACCGACGGGGAACCATCGTTTTTCTTCAATTTCCCGAACGAGAACTCGAAGCCCGGCAACCTGGCACACGGCTGGCGCGAGATCGGGACGGTGCCGGCCTACTACCGGCCACAAAACCCAATCAGCGCCCTTGGAGACCGGATCAACGCCGGGCCGAGGAGAGACGTTACTGACGCCCAGCCGACTGACGACGGTCCGGCCACCGCCGTCACGAACACGCTCGAGGACGCCATCGCGACCTCCCAGCGGGCCAGCGATCGGTTGCTCGTTGAATCCGATTCCGAACTCGAAGTCGAGTACTACGAGACGCCGCCGGCAGAGACGCTCGCAGCGATCTATCGACGGTCGATTCCCGAAGCAATCCACACGAACCGGACTGCGGCGTTCTATCGCTGGCGGTTCGACAACCCCGTACACTCGTACGCGGCCTACGTCGCCCGGCGGGACGGTGACCCGATCGCCGCGCTCGTCGTCTCGAGCGGGGACGAGTACACCCGAATCATCGACACGCTCCCTCGAACGGTCGAATCGGAACCTGCGACGCTCAACCGCCTGCTCGTCTCGGCGCTCGACGACTGTGCGGACCGAAGCTACGTCGAGGCGTTCGGGGAAACGCTGCCCGCACCGCTCCGGTTCCGGTTCTACCCCGATACCCGATTCCCGCTGTCCGCGCTGATCCAGCCGACCTCTCGGACGCTCCTCGCGCGGAATCTCGGAGACGAGATCGACCTCGAGTCGAGTTCGATCGCGTCGTGGGCGTTCTCCCGGCTCGATCTGGACACGACCTGAGAGAACGAGGCGGGCCGCCGGCTGACAACGAGGCCATCGAAATCGACCACCGTTATTGCCGTCGAACCCGCAGCCACTACCGTGAGCAATCGACGCGCGGGCGACGACCGGCGCGACCGCTGTCGGCTGTGTGGCTCGCCGCTCTCGGAGACGGTCGGCGAGTCTGCGGTGAGTGAGTTCTGTTCGACCGGCTGTCGCGACGTCGCCGCCGAGTTCGGCGCGGGTGACGGCGATAGCGGGACCGACAGCGGTGACATGACCGACGGCGGGACGGACGATACCGATCGAGACGAAACCGTCCGCACCTTCTTCCGAGTCGACGGGATGCACTCCGCGACCTGCGAGGCGTTCCTCGAGGCCGTCGCGGAGGACCAAGCCGGCGTGAGCGACGCCGAGGCGAGTTACGTCACGGAGACGGTCCGGGTCGATCACGATCCGGAGCGGGTTTCGACGGACGCGCTCGAGGACGCGCTGAGCACGGTCGGTTACACGGCGTACCTGCGCGAGGACGCGACGGCCGACGACGAGACCGGCGGGACCCGGCGCTCGCGGGAGATGTCCGGCCTCCGGAAGCGCCGCGCGGACGACATGCTCGAGATGCGGTACGTGGTCGGCGTCGTCTTCGGCTCCTTCCTCCTGTTGCCGTTTCTGGCCGTCCTCTATCCGATGTTTCTGACCGACTTCACCGACTGGGGCGCGCTCTCGCAGTTCGACGACGCCTTTACTGGCTTCAGCGGCCCGATGTACATGCCCCTGTTTCTGGTGATGACGGCTGCGATCCTCTACCTGACCGGCGGTCCGCTCCTGCGGGGCGCGTACGTGAGCCTGAAACTCCGACGGCCGACGACGGACCTACTCGCGGCGCTGACGATCTGCAGCGCGTACGTCTACAGCGTCGCCGTCTCCGGACTCGGGCGCAACGACCTCTACTTCGATTTGACGATCGTCGTCGCCTCCATCGTGATGGGCGCGACCTACTACGAGGCGACGGTCAAACGCCGCGCGACGGACCGACTGACCGACCTCACCGTCTCGCAGGTCGACACGGCCCGGCTGTACGCGTCGGACGGCTCCACGACCGAACTTCCCGTCGCCGACCTCGAGTCCGGCGATCGGGTGCTCGTCCGCGAGGGGGAGCGGGTTCCCGTCGACGGAACGCTCGCTGAGGGCGAGTGCGCGGTCGACGAGGCCGTCGTGACTGGGGAATCGCTCCCGGTGACGAAACGCGAGGGCGACGACGTGGTCGGCGGCTCGGTCGTCACGACCGACGCGGCTGTCGTCGACGTCGGCGAGCGGACAACCAGCAGCATCGACCGGCTCACGCGGATCGTCTGGAACGTCCAGAGCGCGGACCACGGCGTGACGCGCCGGGGCGACGAACTCGCCGCGACGGTCGTGCCGATCGTCCTCGCCGCAGCCGTCGTCGTCGGTGCGGGGTCCCTCGTAAGCGGCGCAAGCGGGCTATCGGTCGCGCTGGCCGCCCTGATGACCCTCATGGTCGCGAGCCCGTGGGCGCTCGGCTTCGCGACATCGTACTCCGTCGCGTCGAGCCTCGAGGCGGCGCTCGAGCGCGGGATCGTCGTCTTCGACGAGACGATCTTTGAGCGCCTGCGCGCGATCGACATCGTCGTCTTCGACAAGACTGGAACGCTGACGACCGGCGAAATGTCCGTGCTCGAAGCCGACGCGCCCGACGACCTCCTGGCGGCCGCCGCGGCCCTCGAGCAGCGCGCGGCCCACCCGGCGGCGGCAGCGATCGCGGATGCGTTCGACGGAAGTGGTGGCGACGGGGGCGGCGATCGCGACGGCGGCAATGCGAGCGGGCCGACTCGCGCGGACGGCGGCACGGCTGCGGCGGGTGACCGAACGGTCCGTGACTTCCACACCCACGCGACCGGCGTCGAGGGAACCGTCGACGGTCGAACGGTGCTGGTCGGCCATCCCGACCTCTTCCGGGAGCGAGGCTGGACGCTCGGTGAGACGCTCGAGGCGCGACTCGAGCGCGCTCGAGCAGCGGGTCGGCTCCCGGTCGTCGTCGGCCGAGACGGGGCGGCGGAAGGGGTCGTGATCGTCGGTGACGAACCCCGCGAGGCGTGGGAGGAGACGATCGCAGCCCTGGACGCGGACGGGGTCGATATCGTGGTCCTGACCGGCGACGACGGGACATCGGCCGACATCTTCGACCGGCACTCGGGCGTCGATCACGTCTTCGCCGGCGTCTCGCCCGATGGGAAGACGGCGGCCGTCAGGCGGATGAAAGGCGACGATCGGGTCGCGATGGTCGGCGACGGAACGAACGACGCGCCCGCGCTCGCCGCGGCCGATCTGGGTATCTCGCTGGGGAGTGGCACCGCGCTCGCCGCCGACGCGGCCGACGTGGCAATCGTCGACGACGACCTCGCTTCGGTCGAGCGGGCGTTCGCGCTGGCGCGGGCCGCACGCAACCGAATCAGGCAGAACCTCGGGCTCGCGTTCGTCTACAACGCGATCGCCATCCCGCCGGCCGTCCTCGGCATCGTGAACCCGCTGGTGACGACCGTCGCCGTCGTGGTCGGCACCCTCCTCATCGTCGGCAACGCGGAGCGATCGCTCGTCGGCGACTGACCGTCACGGCCGCCATTCCTCTTCGACGCTCTCCTCGGGGTCCTCGAGCGCGCCCCACGAAACGGTTCGATCGACGCGGATCGAAACGACCGGCCGCTCATCGAGATCGTGGGCCGCGTACTGGTCGTATTTGGACTCGAGTGCGTGCACGGCTGAATGGTGTCCTGAGGCCTCGGGCTCGAGAATCCGTGCACGACCGCGAACCTGAACCCACGCGAGGCGCGACCAGTCCTCGCGATAGCGGTCGACGAGCACCGTCACCTGCGAGTTCGTCCGAATATTCCGAACCCGCCGGAGGTCGCGGGTCGCTTTCGGCTTCTCGTCGATCGCCGAGACGATTCGGACGGCGGCTCCGTCGTCAGCGCCCCGTGAGTCAGCGCCCCGTGACTCGCTCGAGGCCGTCCGATTCGTCACAGCCGTCGGACTCGCCACCTGTGGACGCTCGAGGAGCGCGAAACAGATCGGCACCGCATGCGGGCGATTCTCCCCGTCGACCGTCGCCAGCGAGCCGACGCGGGCCCGCTCGAGGAAGGCGCGTTCGTCGGGCGTCATAGCACGACGAACGATGGACGGGCAGAAAGAACTGCAGCGACGGACTGCGGGCAGTCGTTCCGCGAAGCCAACTTACTCGGGGCACCGCGGCCCATCCACGTGCAGATGGACGAACGGATGAGTCGGCGTCGCGCGTATGCAGCCGTCGTCGTCGGGACGGGCGGTTACACCTGCCTGATGTTTATCTGGTTCTCGCTGCCGGCATCCCTCTCGACGATCATCGCGGATCTCGAGCTCTCTGGCACGCAGGCCGGCGTCGTCGCGGGTGCGGTTCCGTTGACTTACATTCCGATCGCGCTGTGGACGGGCCTGGTCATCGATCGCGTCGGACCCGGCCGAAGCCTCGCGGCGGGCGTCCTGATCTACGGCGTCGCCCAGATTGGGCGCAGTTTTGCGGCCGGATTTCCGTCGCTGCTCGCGGCGACGCTGCTGATCGGCGTCGGCGCGACGGCCATCACCTTCGGGCTGCCGAAACTCGTCTCCGTGCTGTTTCCGCCCGACGAGACCGGCTTCCCGTCCTCGATCTATCTCGTCGGCGCGTCGACGGGAACGGCCGGCGCCTTCGCCGTCGGGCGGCCAATCCTGAGCCCGCTGCTGGGCGGCTGGCGCGAGCTGTTCTTCTGGAGCGGGGTCGTCGCGGTCGGCTACGGCATCCTGTGGTTCGTCGTCGCTCGCCGGTTGGGGATCGACGCCCGAAATCGCGCGGCCAACGACGCCGACGCGGCGGACTCGTCGCTCTCGCTCGCCGCCGTTCGTCGGGATCTCAAACTCGTGCTCACCCACCGCGAGCTACAGCTCGTGGTCGTCATCGGGACGATGTACCTGCTGATCGCCCACGGGATGCAGGGATGGCTCCCGACGCTGCTCGAGGCCCGGGGCTACTCGCCGGATCGGGCGGGACGGACGACGAGCCTGCTCGTCGCCGCCAACGTCGTCGGCGTGCTGACCGTCCCCGCGGCGGCCGACCAACTGGGCGCTCGCCGCACCGCCCTGATGGTGTGCGGGCTCGTCGCCACGCTCGGAATCTCGGGCGTGCTCTCGAGCGGCCTCGGGCTCGTACTTCTCGGAAGCGTCCTCGTCACCGGTTTCGGTTTCGGCGGCCTGTCGCCGCTCATTCGGGCCATTCCACCGGAACTCGAGGGGATCGGCGCGCGGCTGACCGGGACGGCCGTGGGCTTCATCTTCGCCGTCGGCGAGATCGGCGGCTTCCTCGGCCCGGTACTGATCGGGACGCTCTACGACCTCACCGGCTCGTACGCGCCGGGGCTGGGAATCCTCGCGACCGGCGGGCTCGTCGTGGCGGTCGCCGGCGGCGTGTTGCGGTTCCGATACGGTGACGCCTGACGGAACGCGGTAGCGTCGTGAAAGACGCGCTCGGCATTTCGGACGCAGTTCAGCGGTCGTCGGATCCCCGGCGCGCCGGCGGCGTCTTCGAGAGATACCGGCCCCAGCGGTCGCGGTTGTCCGCGACCCACCGGTAGCCGCGCTCGCGGAACCGTTCGTAGTCCTCGAACTGCCGGAGGAACTCGACGACATCGTCGACGGGGCCGCCGACGTCGGTTCGGGTGAGCGCCTCTTCGATCGACGCCCCGCAGGAGTACACCGCGTCGTCGGTCACCAGATGCGAGCAGTCCTCGTACTCGTCGGGCAGTCGCGCGCGTAACTCGTCGGTGAGATCGCTGAAGCCGACGATGCGGAGGGCCGTCCGCTCGTCGAAGTAGTCGGCCCACCAGGTACAGAAGCCGCAGTCGTCGTCGTAGACGAGCGTCGACTCGATCTCGCTCATAGAAGGACGTGGGGCCTCGAGCTACTATAGTAGTCGTTGAAAGTCATTGCACTCCCGCTCGCGAATCAGCGGCCAGCACGAACGGTGCTGGCCGCTCGAGTGCAAGCGGTGGGTAAATCGTTTCAACGACTACTATAACGCTTGTTCTCGGTCTCGAGCAGATTTTGGGCTCGTGCTCGCCGCCACCGGGAACGGGGACGGCCCGACCGCCGGAATACGTGGATCGGGACGACGAAACGACACCCATGGAGCGGTTCGTTCGGCTGATCGTCGCCGGCGGCGTCGTCCTCGTCGGCGCGTGCTGGCTCGTCGCGTTCGCCGACTACGGATCGGTTCCGTGGGCGGGAGGAATCGTCCTCGCGCTGCTCGGAACGGGAGCCGTCGTCGCTGAAATTCTGGGTGAACTCGAGCCGGGTGCGTTCGCCGTCGAGGAGGAGTGAGTCGGTTCGTCGCCCCGTCGCCAGAACATTATTGGGACAGCTGGCCAATGGGGAGCCATGAGTAGCGCGGCCCGGTCGCTCTCGGAACCGCAGGTGCTGGCCCACGCGAAGCGGCGGCTCTTTCCGGCGGACGACGAGTCGACCGCCTACGCGGTTGCCGACACCCAGTTCTCGAAAGCCGAGTGGCTTCCGGGACACCCCGTCGATCCGGCAATTCGCGACGCTCTGGCACCGTTTAACCACGTCCGGATCGGCGGCGGCTACCCCGATCTCGTCGGGGTTCGAACCCTCGAGTCCGATCTCCTCGCCGTCGAACGCCTCGGCGACGAACCACCGCTGATCGCCATCGAAGCGAAGGGGGAGACGAGCGGCGGCGTCGACACGCAACTCGGGATCGTGCAGGCCTACGATCGGCTCCACGAGGCGAACGCGGCGTATCTCGCCGCGCCGGCGGCCGCGATCTCCGAGACTGATCGGACGCTCGCGCGAGAGTTGAACGTCGGCGTTCTCGGCGTCGATTCCGCGGGGGCGGTCGACGCGCTCGAGGTGCCCCGCGTCGTCGGCAATCGGACGACGAGCGAGGCGACGGCGCTGCGATTCCAGGCGAGCGCACAGGGGGTCGCGGACGCGTCGTTCGGGCTGAACCATCCGAAGAACTACCTCGGCTATCCGCTGGCCCACTACGCGGCGGGCGACACCGCGGCGCTGTTGTCGGAGTACGATGTCGTGAGCGCCGTGAAAAGCGCCAGACAGGGTGCCGCGTTTCTGGGATTGATCGAGGACGATGTCGGTGTCGAGGGCGTCGAACTGACGTCGCTCGGCGAGGAGGTCGTCCGATTCGCCACGGCCCGCTGTGGCTCCGTAGAGGCGGCCCTCGCGGAGTTCGAAGACTGGTTCCGATCCCGGAAACGATTCATTGATCTCGCGCCCGCGTGGGGCCGGCTGGCCCGGCGAGTCCTCTTCGCCTATCCTGCGACTGAACTGCTGGTCACGGAGTTACAGACCATGTCCGAGGACGGCATCGCGGAGCCGTCGCTGGTGGACGCGGTCACCTACCTGCACGAACTCCACCCGTCGTTCACCGTGGAGCTGTTCATCCGGGGTGACGACGGCATCCGAAGCCGAGTACTGACCGAGGACGGCGAACTCCGGCGCTCCGCGCTCGAGGACGGCTCCGTCTACCACTCGCCGACCGTGTTCCAACTGAAGGCGATGCTGTACCACACCGGGATCCTCACCGAGCGGGGAGCGGAACCCCACCGGCTCGAGCCCCTCGAGGACGTCTGGGCGCTTCGGGAGCCCGTTTGATTCGCCCCATTTCGCGACCACTATCCCGTGAACGTTCGAAAGCAGCCCCAGATACCCACTGTCGGGTGATTTGATGAGCCTTTGCTGAACCAGCTATCGCGCTTCCAAACGTGGCCGTGCTCGACTCCGGAACGATCCGGAGCGGCCGGTATTCGTCGAGTTCGATTACGGCGATTCGAACCCGTGTCGGTCCCGATGTGCGGCGAGGAACGTCGCATGCGGACGCAGGTCCTCGGCATCGGGTAGCGTGAGCGACTCGTTCTCGAGGGGCACGAACTCCTCGTAGCCCTCGAGATCGGGGCGATCGGCGACCAGGATCCGATAGTCGTCGGCCACCGCGAGCCAACCGGTGTCGAACGCCCAGTGGTGGAGCCGACAGAGGGCGAGGCCGTTTCGAACGTTGTCGCGGCCGTTCGCCCGCTTCGGGTAGATGTGTGCGGCCTCGATATCGATCGTGCCGTCCGGTGATTCGCGCGATTTCCCACAGATCGCACACCGGCCGTCGTAGGCAGATGTGACTTTCTTCGGGAAGGCACTCGAGCGGACCCGTCGCTGGACCTCGGTGAATTCCGCCTCGTCATCGGTGAGAGCCGGTTCGTCGGTCTCGTCGTCCGCGATGTCGTCGGACACCGATTCCGAAAGCGCCTCGAACTCGGCCGGCTCGATCTCGAGTCGATCCATCGTGAACCGGTAGACCATCCGATCACCCAGCGAGACGCGTTCGGAACCGACGACGTCGACCAGCCCCTCGTATCTGAGTTCGTCGCTGTCCGCCGGTTGGTAGAAAAAGTACACCGGGACCGTCGATCGGTCGGCCTGCTCGACGAGCGCGCTGTTAGCACCGGTCAGCCGCTGGTCTCCCTTCTCCGGAACGCCCTCGCCGATGTAGGTGAACCGCTCGCCGTCGATCTCGTCGCCGTAGGGCCCGTCCTCGCGGGCTTTCAGGATGATGTACGACAGCGAACCCTCGTCGTCCGTTCGCGGGCTGATTCCCTTGATGTACGAGCCGAAACTGGTGTCGAACGCATCCTCGAGTTCGGTTTGCGCGTAGAACTCGCCCCGCTCGAGATGCGGGTGCTCGGACGACCGCCGCCGCGCCAGTTTTCGGCCGCTGTCAGTCAGCGAGTTTTCCGGCGCTGTTCGCTCGACGTAGCCGAGGCTCTGCAACCACCCCCTGTGTTGGGCGGGGCCGGACGCGTCGTTCCAATCGATCTCGGAGTGCTTGGATTCGATCGCATCTCCCAGTTCACCGTCGGTCTTGGGCCCATCGAGAAGCGCCTCGAGCACCGTATCGAATCCGTACACGGCGCTCGAGAGCAGTTCGTAGAGGATTTCGGGATCCGTCTCCGACAACCACTCGATCCCCCGCTGCGTGAGCCGAACGCGCTCCGACTCGAGTTCGAGCAGCCCGATCGACTCGAGAAAGGCGAGTCGGTCGCGGATTCCCTCGTCGCTCGTCGCCCGCGTATTCGCTTTGACCCACTCGAGAACCCCTGTTTCGGTCGGATTTTCGGTGAGGACGTACGTACAGAATCGCTCGAGGACAACAGTGTAGTTCCCCGCACCGCCGAAGAACCGAACCGCGATATTGCGTTTTCCTCCTCCCATCGATGATAGTCAGTACTGCTGACGTTGTGCGGACGCGGGGATAAAACGAGTGGCAGGAGCGCGGCCGGCTCGAGACGACGCGGCCCCCATCCAAATCTTCACGTCGTTCCCGGTCGTCATATCATCCATGTCCGAACCAGCGCTCGCCGATCAGGAGTGCGAGGCCTGTACGAGCGAGGACGAGCCCCTCGAGTCCGACGAGTACGCCGACTACCTCGCGGAGATCCGCGATGACGTCTGGGACGTCGTCGACGACCACCATCTCGAGGGAACGTACGCGTTCGAGGACTTCCGGGACGCCCTCGAGTTCACGTACGAGGTGGGCGAGTTGGCGGAGGAGGAGTGGCACCATCCGGATATCCAACTCGAGTGGGGCGAGGTGACGATCGAGATGTGGACGCACAAGATCGACGGCCTCCACAAGACCGATTTCGTGATGGCCGCTCGGATGGACCGCATCTACGCGGAGTACGAACCCGACGAAGACGCGTAGCGCTGGCGAGTCGCCCACAGACACACCACTGTTGCATGTGAAGCGGCCCGCTTCAGAGGGAGAGGACTCTCTGCGGTTTCATGTAGCATTACTCGTTCAATTCGCGGCAAGTACAGGCGAAGACGTTACCGCGACGAGCATCTGCGAACGAAGTGAGCAGTTCACCGCCGAAGCGGGCGAAGCCCGTGAAGGCGGCCTTTTTAGCGTAGATTTTTGCGCCGAGAGGTGAGCGAGCAACGCGAGCGAACCCGAGGCGGAAAAAGGTACTTCTGCATACGTACTTACCAAATCGGATGTTTCCGTTTCATGCTGCAAACTAAATAAAGAAATTGTATTACTACTTACTGCTATTCGCTTTCGGACTCGAGATTGGCGGCATCGAGATCTCCCTCGAGATACTGGACACCTGGATCGGCGATCTCGTAATAGCCGCGCTCGACTCGAGTGACAAATCCGTAGTCGACGAGTTCGGTGAGACGACGGTTGACTTGTTCTCGACTTTTGTCAATATTCTTTCCTATAACGGCCGGAGAAAGGACGAGTTCCGACGACTGGAGGACTTCAAGAATACGCTCGTCAGTCGGCAATTGCATCCATTCACCGGGTTTTCGCATCGGGTTGTTGTTCCCGAATAGACGCTTACGCCTATCGGTCTCTCGTTTTCAAGTCACTGATATACTACGGATAAGTCACTAATTGATGATTAGATTTATGAGGTGTGATAGAGATGAATTATCTGGCGGGGCAGCAAAAACGGATCTGACTGGCTGTCAGATTCATCAGAAAGCAAGCGGATCGGTGTCGGCGCACCGAGCCGCAGTAGCCCCCGTATCAGTGCTACGGAAGCCATGTCCGACGACAATTCACGGGGCCTTGAAAGCCCCGACCGATTCGACGTATCGACACCGAACGCTCGAGGCCGTCACAATGGCGGTAAACCGAGTGAAACGAAGCGACCCGCTCCGGAACTCCGTTCCGACGGCGGGACGCCCGACGACACCGTTCGCGAGCGCCTCGAGTCGCTCGATCGACTCACGCGCTCGTTGCTCGCGGATATCCAGACGGGCGAGTTTCACGCCGACCTCGAGACCGCGGATCGAGACGCACGTCTCGAAGCGACACGACACATCCGAGAAATCAGAGCGGAAGCGAGCCGCGTCGGCCTCCTGCTGTTCGGTCCGGAGATGGCGATTCCGTATCGACCCGACGGCGATTCCAGCGGTCTCTCGATCGCCGCACCCGGCGGCTCGCTGACAACTGCCTATCGCGGCCCGGAGCCGGAGGCGCTCGAGCGCGAGCGTGAGCGCCAGCGCGAGACAGAAGACGACTGAGATCCGGGGTGCTCGAGGCCGAGTACGGAATATCGTCGCCGTACTCGCTCACCAAACGGGGTCGGCGCAGTCGGCGGCCGGCGGCCGACGGTATCGATAGCTGCCTACGAACGAATGATTCGGGCCTGAATCTTCGTCTCTCCCTGTGGATCCGCTCGAATTTCGTACGTGCCGGCGTCCTCGATTGCGACATCGAACGACGCGTCGGCCTCGACGGTTTCGTGGTAGATCGATTTGACGGCCCCATCTACGTTGACGACACGGACGATGGCTCCCCCTTCGTAGCCGGTGACATCGATGTTGATCACGTCTCCCGCGTCGGCGTCGACGCTGTAGTTCGACGTGTTGACGATCGTTTCGTCGACGACCGTTTCCGGTTCACCGTCGTCACCGTCGGAATCGGCGTCGGTCTCGTCGCTCGAGCAACCGGCGAGCACCGTTGTGAACGCGGCACTGCTCCCGTAGAGTAACGCCCGCCTGTCCATGTAATTTTAATCGGACATGGTATTGATAAGAGTGGCTACTATCGTTCGACGGCAATCGAGTTTGGCTCACGGTCCGATCGGTAAACCGATCACCGGCGAGTATCACGCTAATCGAACCGCTGTCGTTCGATCGGGTGTGTATTGAAGAGCAGTGACGACGATAATCGTCGGGCAGCGCTATCGACCGTCGGATGTCTTTCGGGATGCCTCTCGGGGACGGATCGGGGCTGCGTGAGAAGTGGTATGCTGGCAGGGGACACAGCACGCGAAATTAAGTGACTTTCAATGTCGCGCGTCGCCCTGCCGTACTTCTGTATACCGTCGTACCGATAATACGTCTGTCCCCAAATCACGTTGGGACAGACTGAACAAGGGACTCGAGCGGCGTCCATCGAGACCGATACCACTGCTCGGATCAGTGGCATCTCCTGTGAGCGCTCGACCGAGCGGCCATCGGTTGCGTTCGAACCCGCAGTAGTAACGACTGAAACGAGTTACACACCGATCGCACGACTGCTGTGCGATCAGGTGTGCATTGACTTACAGTGGCTACTATACTATAGCCTGGCTCGAGACGAAAAGCGCAGTCACTGAGCGACGCGCCCCCGAGAAAACAGAGCCGCAGCGAAAATACGACGGTTTCCCGTTCCCGACACGGCCACCCCGTCAGCGTCGAGACGACGTCGAAAATTCGGTGTCGATGAGGTCCCCGCCCGACCCATCGACCGAAACCTCGACGCCATCGTCGCCGTCCGCGACGGAAACGGTATACCCCTGATAGGAGAACTCGAGACGTGAAAAGCCCTCAGCGTCGGGAAGCGAATCGAGGAGGTCGGGATCGATCGCGTGGTACAGCGGCTCGGTCTCGAGCGGGTCAGCACCGTCAGCCTGGGCGACGAGGTTGATGACGGTCATGCTGACAGATGTCTCTGCTGAAGCGGATGGCGACTGAGTTGTGTTCATAAGCGCCGATCCGGGTTGGGGAGTAAAGAAGATGACTCAATATTTCCTCTTGACAGTTCCTGATAAAAGAACGGTTCGACGCGGTCGGTCGAATAGCTGTCACGACCGATCCGGATCGAGTATTCGTATCTCCGGTGTTCGGTGTCAGCGAACGGTCAGTTCCGTCTCGGGACCTCGTGGCGGCCAAAGCCGTACCGGAGTCGGTTCGCCAGTCGCCGCGAGAACCGGCCGTCGTCGGCCCGCGAGCCGAACCGTTCGGCCAGCGCGGTGTAGATCAGCGGCAGGGGGACCTCCTGTTCGAGTCCCTCCTGGACGGTCCAGGTGCCGGTCGAGCCGCCTTCGATGCGATCGGCGACCGTCCCGAGGTCGACTCCCTCCTCGCGGAACGCCTCCTCACAGAGTTCGAGCAGCCACGAGCGGATGACCGCGCCGTTGTTCCAGACCGACGCGACGTTCTCGAGGTCCAGGTCGTACCGCCCCTCGTGGAGCAGTTCGAACCCCTCGCCGTAGGTCTGCATCAGCGCGTACTCGACGCCGTTGTGGACCATCTTGACGTAGTGGCCCGAACCGGCGGGCCCCATCCGTTCGTGGCCGTCGGGACCGGTCGCGACGGCGTCGAAGACCGACTCGAGTTCGTCGTAGGCCCACTGGGGACCGCCGACCATCAGCGAGAAGCCGAGTTCGGCACCGGCGGGGCCGCCGGACGTGCCGCAGTCGAGATACGCCGCGGGGCAGGCCTCGGCACGGCGGACGGAGTCCTCGAAGTTGGAGTTCCCGCCATCGACGACGATATCGTCGCCGTCCAGGTGGGGCTCGAGTTCCTCGAGGGTGACGTCGACCGCCTCGCCTGCGGGGACCATCAACCAGATGCGCTTGTCGTCGGCGAGTCGGTCGACGAAGTCGTCGATCGAGTCGGCGGGGTCGGCACCGGCGTCGGCCGCCGCCGCGACTGCGTCCTCGTCCAGGTCGAAGGCGACGACCTCGTGGCCTGCCGCGATAGTGCGCTCGACGACGATCTGTCCCATCCGTCCGAGTCCGATCAGGCCCAGTTGCATGGATATGGGTCGGCCGGCCGGTGTGGTAGTGGTTGCGGTTCGGTGGCGGCCGCTGTGGGAGTGGGTGCGGTTCTGTGCGGTCGCTGTGGGAGTGATATACGGTTCTGTGCGGTCGGGTAGTAGTCTCGGTTCAGTGCGGCCATGAGAGGGCCAGAGGGCCGCCCGATAGCTGCAGCGAACGCAGTCGGTCGTCGTGGAGGTCCGGCCAGCCTGGCCGCGAAATCGGGTCAGGAACTCGGCTGACCGCCGGATCGCATCGCGTCAGAGGGCTCGGCCGGTGCGGCCTCGAGCGTTATTTCGACGCGACTGCCGTCGATGGCCGACTCTGCGAACGAGATATCGCCGCCGTAGCTGTCGATCATCCAACGGACCAGCCAGAGGCCGAGGCCGCTGCTGTGGGTCAGCTGCGTGATGTCGGTCTCGCCGGTGACGACGTCGATCTCCGCCGGCGGGATGCCGGGGCCGTCGTCAGCAACCGAGAGGTGAACCGCCTCGCCGTCGCGCGTGACCGACACCTCGACGGTCGGCTCCGATTCCGTGTGGTGGACCGCGTTCTCGAGGAGGTTGTCGACGACGGCTCGCAACCCGGGATCGGCCCACGCGCGGCAGGAGTCGGCCGTCGAGACGGAGAGCGTGACGTCGGCGGCGTCGAACGCGTCGACGGCGTCGTCGACGATTCCGGCGACATCGATCGGCTCGAGATCGCCGTCCCGATCGAGTGCGTACTGGATGGTCCGCGTTTTCTCGCTGGTCCGGGCGAGGCCGGTCGCGGTCTCGCGGAGCCTGTCGGCGGCGACCACGAGGTCATCGTCGTCGAGCCGTTCGGAGAGCAGTTCGGCGTAGCCGATAACGACGGTGAGATCGTTGCGCAGGTTGTGCCGGAGGACGCGGTTGAGCACCTGCAGATACTGTTCGCGCTCTTTGCGTTGGGTGATGTCTCTGACGACGCTGACGGTACCGCGGAAGCTCCCGTCGACGCCGGGTAACAGCGAGCACTCGATCTCGACCGGGAACTGCTCGCCGTCCGCTGTCGTGTAGGTCGCCTCGAGGGGACCGCTGTCTCGCTGGGGATCCGCGAGTAACTCCTCGACGTGTCGGACCGCACGGTCGTAGGCCTGCTCGTCGAAGATGAGCGAGACGTGTTCGCCGAGGAGGTCGTCGCGATCGTATCCCAGACGCTCGGCTAGCGGGTCGGTCACAAGCGTCAGCCGGCTGTCGCCGTCGGTCGCGTACACCATCCCCTCGACGGTCTCGAGGACCCGTTCGTGCCGGAGGAGGTCCTCGCGGCGGTCGGCTCGTTCGAGCGCGGCCGCCGCGCTGGCCGTCAACAGCTGTGCGAGTTGGACGTGGTGGTCGTCGAACGCACCGCTGACCGGCGAACCGACGTTGAGGAGGCCGTGGTCAACGATCGGAATGGTCATCGCGCCCCGAAGCGGTCCGTAATCGTACTGCGAGCTGTTCTGCAGGTCCTCGAAGATGACCGGTTCGGATCGACGGAACGAGTCGCCCATCTCGCTCTCGGAAACGCCGACGCGCTTTCGCTCGCTGAACAAGTCACCGACCGCGTCGGAGGCCGCGGTGAGGACCAGGTCATCGGCGTCGCACTCGTAGAGGCGAACCGAGACGACATCGAAGCCGAGCACCCGTTCGGCGGCGTCGACGACGACCTCCGCGACGTCCTCGCGCAACTCACAGGAGAACAGGGCTCGCGTCGTCTCGAGCAACTGGGTCACGACATCCGCGCGGTGGTCCCCCATGGAGACGGGCTCCCGGCTGCCGTCTCGCTCGGCGAGGGGGGCTCGAGCGCCGGGCCCGGCTCGGATCGAACCGGTCGCCGCCCGGTGAGCGTCGGTGTTATCGACCGAGAGGGTAGCGACGCGGTCGACGAGCGTCTCGTCGGTCGCGCCGGCGAAGTACTCCGTCGCTCCCGCGCGCGTCGCTGCGGCCGCGGCGGTGCCGTCGGGCGTCGCCGTCACGTAGAGAATCGGGACTGACGGCGCGGCCTCGCGCACCGCAGCGACGGTCTCGAGGCGGTCGTCCTCGCGCCCATCGACGACGACGCAACTAACGGCGGCTGTTTCAACGCGATCGACCGCCCGAGTCCGTTCTCGCACCGTCACGATCTCGAATTCGATCGCGAGTTCCCCCATCGGTGGCTCGTCGCCGACGAACACGACGGGCTGACCGGTTCCAGTCACTGTCGGCCCAATGGAGGGAGTCATCCGGAATTACTGTTATGGCAGATGGGGTCGGAATCGCTCCGGGCTGCCGACTGCGGTTACTGAATCGGTTCCTCGAGGTGGGCCCAGCCGATCGCATCCAGAACAACGATGCGATCGTTGTATCGGACGTAAACACCGTTGTACGAACCGGTATCGGCGTCGTAGTAGGGCAGCGACTGGCGGATGCGGTCGACGACCGACCACGCGCCGTCGCTCTCGAGCGTGATGTGTTCCCACTCGTCGCGCGCGCCGTTACGGACGGCTCGATCCAGCGCTCGGTGAGCGCCGGGAATCTCGCCGAGTCGTCGTGCGGACGCGTCGACGACCGTCGCGTCGTCCGGAACGTCGGCCGGGCCGACGAGACGGGCGCCGAGATCCGCTTTCGATCGCGACGTGCAGGTTCCTGTTCGCTCGGAGCGGAGGACGTAGCCGGCCACAGCAGCCGATCCCACCGCGAGAAGCGAGATGGCCATGTCTTTACCCCTGATCATTAGCGAGTACCTTACAGTAACTGACTAAGTATCTTTCGCAAGAATGTTCATTTCCGAGAAGTTCGATGTCGAAAAACGCCCGTCAGCGCCACAGGTCACAGAAGTCGTCCGACGTTCGCCGAAAGCAGCCCGGCGACGACCAGCAGTCCGACGGCGACGACGGCGGCCGCCCGGAACACCGGTAGCGCCTCGTGGGCCGGCTCACGGATCTTCTTCCCGGTGAGCCCGGCCTCGAAGCGCTTCGCCGCGATTTCGACGAGTGCTGTCAGGGCCAGCCAGAGCGCGACCATCGCGAGCACCAGCCGCCCGTTGGTCGACCCGAACAGGCTGTCGGCCGTGTAGACGGTGCCCGCGAGGTGACTCCCCGAGAGGAACAGGACGAGCGAGCTCACCCGGGAGACGGTCGTGAGCTTTCCCGAGATGACCTCGAGCGGGCGGGTCGTGTTGAACGCGCCGTCGCGTGCCAGTGGCAGGACGACGGCGGCGACGAAGCAGACGCTGCCGGCCCAGAGTGCAGCAAAGACCAGGTGAGTCGTTCTGGCGACGAGCGCGTCAACCATACGGAGCCGCTCGAGGAGCGGGCGTATCAGGGTTCCGACTTCCAGCCGAGAGACAGTCCGTCTCGCCGTCACGTCCCGCTACTCGAGCCAGTCGGGCGTCCACGCGACCAGTCGTCGCCGAAGGAGCGCGTAGACCAGCGAGACGGTGACGCATCCGGCGATCAGGGCCGTGAGCCAGCCGTCGAAGACGACGAGCGCCGGGATCGCGAGCGCGACGCCGAGAACGGCGTCTTCGGGGGCACCGTCGTAACGTATCCACCGCCGCGGGCGTATCCATCGGCCGCGAACGTGATCGTAGACCGCACGCTCCGTGCGATCGTTCCACGGGTCCATCTCGGGGCCGCCGCCGATCGAATCGCTCGCGGCGTGTAGCCAAGCCGTGACGACGAACGCGGCCAGCGCGAGCGTGAGAGTCGAGGGTGAGACGGCGGCGAGGACGACCGCGGGGACGGCGACGGCGAGCCCGGCGACCGGAAAGTGTAGCGTCCGCCGATGCGTACGGACGAGGTCGAAATCGGGGGCGAGCCCGCCGAGGATCGCACCGACCGCCAGCGCGACCGCGAAATCGGGGGCCACGTACGCGACCGGTGCGACGACCGCGAGCCCAGTGAACACGTGGGTAGTCGCCATCATCGGGAGTCACTCGAGTGTACGTCGGGAACGGCAAAAACGGTACGCGAACCGGTACCCGGCACGTGTGGCATCCGCTTCACTGACCGGCTACTCGAGGTTCTCGCCCTGATAGCTCCCCTTGTAGACGTCCTCGTGGTCGGCTTCGGCGAAGACGAGCTGGGCGATTCGAGCGCCGCGCTCGAGTTCGACGTCGTGGTGGACCTGTAACAGACCCTCGCCCCGTCCCTCGTAGCCGGCGTCCCAGACCGCCGTATTGAGCATACAGGAGTTGCGCATGAGCGAGGAGCGAGGATAGACGAAGCCGACGTGGCCCTCCGGGATCGCGATCCGCTCGCCGTAGCGGACAACGTAGCTCCCCGTCGGTAGGTAGTAGGTGTCGGGATCGGCCTCCTCGAGTTCCTCGAGCGGGCGAGCGACGCGGTCGCCGATCTGTTTGCCGTCCCGACCAATGCGGCCCGGTTCCAGCTGCTCGAAGACGACATCGGCAGTGAGATCGACGCCGTTGGGCTGGACCTGCGCGTCGGTCGTCGGCGAGACGTGGTCGGCGACGAAGGCACCGGAACGGAACATGTCTGTTGGCTCAACGCTGCGGCGACGGCAAAAGCGTATCCGTTCGCGACGGCTCGACGGGTCGGTACCAATCGACACGAAAGCCCCTGGGCCGAAACAGCGCTAACGCCCCGGTAGCGAGTGAACGACTGGGGTCTGCGTCTCGTCTGACGAGCCGGGACTCAATCGGCAATACTTACTCGAAACCCTCCGTTTCGGACCCCCACACGGCGGTCAGCCCTCACAGAAACACGCTGGATTTATCAGGACGGAAAGCCGAGTTCTGGGTGCTATGGGACAGACTCTCACCGAGAAGATTCTCGACGACCACCTCGTCGAGGGCGAACTCGAGACCGGCGAGGAGATCGGGATCGAGATCGATCAGGTACTTACCCAGGACACGACCGGGACCATGGTCTGGCTCCAATTCGAAGCCATGGGGCTGGACGAGGTCCAGACCGAGATCGCAGCGCAGTACTGCGACCACCAGACATATCAGTTCGACTTTAAGAATACCGACGACCACCGTTTCCTGCGTTCTGCGGCCGGTAAATACGGGGCACATTTCTCTCGCCCCGGCAACGGTATCTGCCACAACGTCCACCGCGAGAACTTCGCAGCGCCCGGCAAGACGCTGCTCGGTTCCGACAGCCACACCCCGACGCCCGGTGGAATCGGCGAACTCGCCATCGGCTCCGGCGGGATCGACGTCACCGTCGCCATGGGCGGCGCACCGTACTACATCGAGATGCCCGAGATCGTCAGCGTTCGCCTCGAGGGCGAGCTTCCCGAGTGGGCCACCGCAAAGGACGTCATCTTGGAGCTGCTCCGCCGACTGAGCGTCAAGGGCGGCGTCGGCAAGATCCTCGAGTACACCGGTCCGGGCGTCGAGACCCTGACCGCACCCGAGCGGATGACCATCACCAACATGGGAACGGAACTCGGCGCGACGACGTCGATCTTCCCGACCGACCACCAGACCGAGGACTACCTCGAGCGCGTCAACCGTGGCGACGAGTACGTCGAGCTCCAGCCCGACGACGACGCTGACTACGACGACGAGATCGTCGTCGACCTCTCCGACCTCGAGCCGCTGATCGCACAGCCCTCGATGCCCGACAAGGTCGTTCCCGTCAGCGAGGTCGAAGGCGAATCCGTCGAGCAGGTCATCGTCGGCTCCTGTACGAACGGCGGCTACGAGGACATCCTCCCCGTCGCCAAGATGCTCGAGGGACGCGAAACCTCGATGGAGACCGAGACGATCGTCGCGCCCGGCTCCAAGCAGGCCTCCGAGATGCTCGCCCGCGAGGGCTGGGTCGCGGAGATGATGGCCGCCGGCGTCAACTTCTCCGAGGCGACGTGTGGTGCCTGTATCGGCATCGGTCACGTCCCCTCCTCGGACTCCGTCTCGCTGCGAACCTTCAACCGCAACTTCGAGGGCCGCTCGGGTATCGAAGACGACAACGTCTACCTCTGCTCGCCGGAGGTCGCCGCCGCTGCGTCGCTCAAAGGCGAAATCGTCGATCCGCGCAACCTCGCCGACGAACTCGGCGACCTCGAGGCCCCCGGCATCGAGCTCCCCGACGAGTACGACGGCTCCAAGACGGACCTCATCGCCCCCGACGAGGCCGCCGACGACGAGCTCATCAAGGGCCCGAACATCGGCGACGTCCCGCTGAAGGACCAGCTCGGAACCGATATTGCGGGTGAGGCGCTCCTGAAGATGGAGGACAACATCACGACCGACCACATCATCCCTGCGACGCAGGACATCCTGATGTACCGGTCGAACGTCCCCAAGCTCTCCGAGTTCACCCTCTCGCGCGTCGACGACACCTTCGCCGACCGCGCGCTCGAGGCCGACGGCGGCTTCCTCGTCGCCGGCGAGAACTACGGACAGGGCTCCTCGCGTGAGCACGCTGCACTCTGTCCGATGTACCTCGGTATCGAGGGCGTCCTCGCACAGAGCTTCGCACGCATCCACCGTGCGAACCTCTTCAACTTCGGGATCATCCCGCTGACGATCGACGAGGACACCTACGAGAACATCGATCAGGGCGACCAGATCGAGATCGTCGACGACGTCTACGACGCCGTCACCAGCGGACAAGAAGAGTTCACGGTCCGCGTCGGCGACGAGGAGTACACCGCAACGCTCGACGCCTCCGAACGCGAGCGCGCAATCCTCGCTGCCGGTGGCAAGCTCGCCTGGACGAAAGACCAGGCCGAAGGCGGCAGCGGCGCCGCGCCCGCCGACGACTGATCGACTCGCTTCGGCGATCGAATTTCCGTCGCAATTTTTTCGCCGTCGCTCGGTTCGCCCATAGCCGATAGTATTTATCCGCCGATCCGCCAGTTCGGATATGGACGATTCGCCGCGCGATTTCCTCGTCGAACTGCTCGAGACGCCCTCTCCGTCGGGCTACGAAACTCGCGGACAGCGCGTGTGGCTCGACTACGTCGAACAGTGTGCAGACGACGTTCGGACGGACGCCTACGGGAACGCCATCGCCGTCCACGAGGGCGACCCCGACGCGCCCGAGGTGGTCCTCACGGGTCACGCCGACGAGATCGGGTTCATCGTCAGATCGATCGACGAGAACGGATTCGTCAGACCGGGACGCATCGGCGGCAGCGACCCGTCGGTCTCGCGGGGCCAACACGTGACGATCCACGCCGCGGACGGTCCCGTCGAGGGCGTCGTCGGACAGACGGCGATCCACCTCCGCGAGGAGGACGACGACGGCCCCGACGTCTCGGACCTCTGGATCGACGTCGGGGTCGAGAGCGAGGAGGAGGCGAGCGAGCGCCTCGAGATCGGAGATCCCATCACGTTCTCGTCGACGGTCTCCTGGCTCTCGGAGACCCGCCTCGCGGCTCGCGGGATCGACAACCGCGTCGGGACGTGGGCCGCTGCCGAGGGATTCCGCGAGGCGGTCGAGGCCGGCACCGAGGCGACCGTCTACGCCGTCTCGACCGTCCAGGAGGAGGTCGGCGTCAAGGGGGCGCAGATGGTCGGCTTCGACCTCGAGCCCGACGCGGTCGTCGTGGTCGACGTCGGCCACGCGGTCGACTACCCCTCGGCACCGAGCGACAAGACGAGCGGGATGGAACTCGGCGGCGGGCCGGCCCTCGGACGCGGGAGCACGAACCACCCGGTGCTGTTCGAGGCGTTGCGATCGGTCGCCGACGATCGGAAAATCGACGTGCAACTCGAGGCGCTCGGGGTCGGGACGGGGACGGACGCCGACGGCTTCTTCACCGCGGCCGGCGGGATCCCCTCGCAGGTCGTCAGCGTCCCCAACCGGTACATGCACACGCCCGTCGAGGTGATCGATACCGATGATCTCGAGTCCGTGGCGGCGCTGCTCGGCGCGTTCGCGAGTAGCGCACACGAGTTTGCCCCGTTCGCCGTCGATATCTGACTCTCGATCGGGTCGTTCGGTGAGGGCTATAGTAACAACTGAAACGGTTCACACACTGATCGCACAGCCGTCGTGCGATCAGGTGTGCAGTGACGTTCAGTGGCTACTATAGGGCGAGACATGCCCCGTCCGGACTCGCGAACCGGTATCGACATCCGACCGGAGCCGATAGCTCGACCGAATGCCGACTCGTGGACACGAAAACGCGGGCTATCGACGACTGTTCGACCGCGACGGGCTGACCTTCGGCGCCGGCTTCCCGCTGACAGGTGCGAATCGGTCGATGCCCGACCTCGAGGCCGAAATCGAACTCGCCAAACACGCCGAGTCGGTCGGTTTCGACGGCCTCTGGGCTCGAGACGTGCCGACTTACTGGCCGAAATTCGGCGACGCGGGCCAGACGTTCGACACCTGGCCGTGGCTCTCACACGTCGCGGCCCACACCGACGACATCGCACTCGGCACCTCGAGTGTCGTTCTCACACTCCGCCATCCCATCCACGTCGCGAAATCCGCGGCGACCGTCGACCAGCTTTCAGATGGGCGCCTCGTCCTCGGCGTCGCCTCCGGCGACCGCGATCCCGAGTACCCCGCCTTCGGCGTCGACCGCGAGGAGCGCGGCCGACTGTTCCGCGAGTCCGTCGAGGCCCTCCGGACGGTCTGGCGCGAGGACTTCCCCGAAGTCGAGGGACGATGGGGATCGCTCGAGGGGGATCTCGATGTCGTTCCGAAGCCGACGGCGGAGACGATTCCGCTGTTGCCGACCGGCCACGCCCGCCAGTCCCGCGAGTGGATCGCCGAACACGGGAATGGCTGGTTGTTCTATCACCTCCCGGAACGCACGCTGGAAGACTACCTCGCGGACTGGCGCGAGGCCGCGGGACAGAAGCCGTTCGCCATCGCGGTCCAGGTCGAGTTGGCCGACGATCCGACGGCCGACCCGGAGCACCTGCACCTCGGATTCCGGGCCGGGATCGAGTGGTTTCAGGAGTATTTCGGCCGACTCGAGGCGATGGGGCTCGATCACGCGATCGTCGGCATCCGAAACGATGACCGAGAGGCGGCGCTGTCGACGTTCGCCGACGAAATTATCGAGCAACTGTAGTCGTTTCGCCGCGACCGACGCCGGATCCGTATCGGTTCAACTCGAGTTCGATACGCTACGGACCCGGGAAACATACAACGGAGTGTTCGTTCACTCCGGTTCTCGGAGCTTTATGCGGGAGTCTCGCGTGAGACCTCGTATGAAAGCGATCGAGGTAACCGAGTACGGCGACAGCGACCAACTCGAGATTATCGACGCGGATCGACCGGAGCCGGGGCCGGGCGAGGTTCGCATCGACATCGAGGCGGCGGGGATCAACTTCGCCGATATCATGCAACGGCGCGGCCACTATCCGGGCGGTCCCGAGCCGCCGTACGTTCCGGGGATGGAGGCCGCGGGAACGGTCGATGCCGTCGGCGACGGCGTCGAGGACGTGTCGGCGGGCGACCGCGTCGTCGCGATGCTTGACACCGGCGGCTACGCCGAATCCACCACCGTCGACGCACAGCTACTCTTTCCGATACCCGAGGCGATGAGCTTCGAGGAGGCCGCCGGCTTCCCCGTCCAGTTCCTCACCGCCCACGCCTGCCTCTTCGAGTGGGGCGGCCTCGAGGACGGCGAGTCAGTGCTGATCCAGGCCGCCGCGGGCGGGGTCGGAACGGCTGCCGTCCAGCTTGCGTCGAACGCCGGCGCTGAGGTCTTCGGCACCGCGAGCACCGCCGAAAAGCTCGAGCTCGCCTCGGACCTCGGCTGCGACCACCCGATCAACTACACCGAGACGGACTTCCGGGAGGTCATCGACGAGGAAACCGACGGTGAGGGCGTCGATCTCGTCCTCGAGAGTGTCGGCGACGACGTCTTCGAGCGCAGCCTCGACGCGATGAGCCACTTCGGCCGAATGGTTACCTACGGCGTCGCCAGCGGCGTCCCCGCCGAGGTGAGCAACCGGCGGCTGCTCTTCGAGAACAAGACCGTCAAAGGGTTCCACCTCGGCCAGGCCTCCGTCCACGATCCGGGCAAGGTTATGAAAGCCGTCCCCGAGTTGACAGACGGACTCGCGAGCGGCGACCTCGAGATCATCCTCGGCGAGTCGTTCGCGCTCGAGGACGCGGCGGCGGCTCATCAGTACATCGAGGACCGGAAGAGTTCGGGGAAGGTCGTGCTGAAGCCCTGATACGGTCTGCTGTCACTGTGTACCGGCGCACTCGCATGGCGGGTCGCGGGTCTGCCGGAAATAACTCACAGTAGTCCGTATAAAACGACGGGAGAATTTGGGCCCCGTCCGATTCAAGGAGGTGCCCGTAACGCTTGTATACATTGCATACAACGTTTACACATGGGCACGATTTCGGCACGCGTTCCGGACGACCTCGAGGAAGATCTCGAAGCGTATCTCGAGTCAGAACGGTTAGATCGAAGTACTGCTGTGAGAAAGCTCCTCGCAGAAGGGCTCGATGCGTGGCGTCGTGATCGCGCACTGGAAAAACTCGATGCAGGAGAGATCACGTTCTCGCGTGCGGCAGAGATTGCGGATATGACCGTTTGGGAGTTCTCAGAGTTGGCACGCGAGCGGAACATCACGTGGGTTGGCGACGAAGAACTGGAGTCAGATCTACAGGACCTCTAATGTGGGTATTCGACGCGACACCGCTAATCTACCTCGCGAAAGCGGAGCGACTTTCGCACCTCTCATCGCTCGAGGAACCGTGTCTTGTCCCGCACCGCGTATACGACGAAGTCGTCACTGAGGGGCTTGAGGGTGCATATCCCGATGCTCGAAGGATCCAGCAACACGTCGATGACGGACTGTTCGACGTTCAAGCCGTGGAATCGAATCCAGTTTTCGAACGTCTCGGGGCGAACCAAGCACTGAGCGATGCTGACCGGGCGGTGCTCGCAATCGCTGCGGAACGGGATGCGGTCGCCGTAATAGACGAACGGCACGGTCGGGCCGTCGCTCGCACAGAGGGGATTGCAACCCGCAGAACGGCATATCTCATCCTGTCGCTCGTCAAAGACGACCACATTTCTCCTGCAGAAGCGCGATCGACGCTCGAAACGATGCTAGAGAAGGGGTGGTACTGCTCGCCGGATCTGTATTCGAAGATCCTCGGAAAACTGGATTCTCTCAGTGTTACATAACGAATCAGTTTTGATGGGTCACGGCTCTTGGTTTGCCGAAACAGAGACGTCCCACTCGAGGTCGTGATCGACGAATTCGGCCTCGTCAAGCGGTTCGCCGCCCTCGAACCGAAACTTCCCGTCCACCGTTTTCCCCTCGAGCACGCCGGGTAGCCAGAGCCGGTCGTCTTCCCACATCTGATCGTAGGGGACGTCCGCGACGGAAACCCACTCCGGGTGGGCTTCCTCGGACGAGGTCGGCTGCCCATCGAACGAGCGCGTGCGGTAGACGTGGCAGACGGTGTGGCCCTCACCGTCGAGTAGAAAGGTGAGTTCGCCCGCCTTCTCGAGATCCGTTACCTCGAGGCCGACTTCCTCGCGGGTTTCGCGGACGGCGCATTCTCGAGGGGTTTCGCCGGGTTCGCACTTCCCGCCGGGGCCGTTGTACCACCCCTCGCCGAGTCCGCGTCGTTTTTCGATCAGGAGCACCTCGGAGTCGGTTTCGGTATCGCGGTCTCGGAGCGGGAAACACAGCGTCGCCTCGATCATACTCGGGGGTTCGGTCGAAGGCGGAAAAACATGCGCTCTCGCACGTCTCGAACCTCTCCTGAAGAGATAACAACGCGCAGAGCGTTCTGCTACCGTGGCAACTAGGAATAGCCACGCCCTCCCCAGCCGATTCGCTCGTTCCCTTCGGTCACTCACTCATCCACTGGAAGACGCGATGCGTCTTCCAAGCCTTCGCTCACTAGGTTCGCGAAGACCTCGCGTGCGTTCGAGCCGCAGTTCGCTCACCGCTCACTGCGACTCAGCACGCGCCACCACACTTGGCTAATGGGGAACGAGGAGTCCAGTTCACCCGTCGGCGTGCGAGAAGACGAACTCCCGCACCAGTTTCGCGGCCAGCGCGGCCGCCTGGCCGTCGTCGCGGTCGTTGACCTCGACCACGTCGAAGCCACCGGCGTGGGGGGCGACGGTGCGGACGACCTCGCGGAGTTCGCGGGGCTCGAGCCCGAACGGCTCCATCGTCCCAGTCCCCGGCGCGTAGCCGGGGTCGGCGGCGTCGATATCGACGCTCAGGTAGATCTCGCGGTCCGCGAGTCGGTCGCCGGGCGACCAGTCGCTGACGTCCGCGGGCGGGACGACGGTTACGTCGTCCGCGGCCGCGCGGTCCCACTCGGATTCGCTGCCGGTGCGAACGCCCAGTAGAATGACTTCCTCGACGGAGTCGACGTCCTCGAGGATCCGTCTCGTCACGGCGGCGTGCGAGAGCGGATTGCCGTCGTAGGCGTCGTACAGATCGAGGTGGGCGTCACAACAGACGAACACCTCGGGTTCCACCGCGCGGGCACCGGCGAGCGAGACGGTGTGTTCGCCGCCTAGCGTCAGGGGGACGGCGTCGTTCCAGACGGCTTCCCGCAGGCTGCTCGTGAGATACTCGAGGTAGGCTTCGACATCGTTCCACGCGCGAACGTTGCCCCGGTCGACGACGCCGAGGTCCGAAAAGCGCCGGTCCGTCCGGTGGTCATAATCGTCGAACGGTGTCGCAAAAGATCGGATCCGCTGGGGCCCGAATCGGGTCCCCGGCTGAAAGGTCGTCGTTGCGTCCAGGGGCGCACCGACGACCGCGAAGTTCGCGCCGCCACGGTCGGACTCTCGCCCTCGCGCGTCGGTCTCACCGTCACGATCGGATCGATCCGCCGTGTCGGTCGCCTCGCGTTCGTCGGTCGCCCCGGGAAACATCAGACGATCTTTCGCTGGTCTTCCATCTCGAGGTACTCGATGTCTTCGTCGGGGGAGACGTCTTTGTCCTCGGGGATGCGCATCGTGATGGTCTCGTAGGTCTCGAGGTCCATGACCTGCATGTCGTTACCGTCGACGGAGACGACCTGGCCCTGTTTTCGCTCGATGATCGGTACCCAGATCTTCGCGTCGACTGGCTGGGAGAGCGAGCGTTTCTTCCCGTCGAAGACGCCCTCGGCCTCGACGCGAGCCTTGGCGCTGCCGTGTTTGCCCGGCTTCGCCGTCGAGTAGGCGTTGATCTTACACGGCGCGTCGTCGATCATGACGTAGCTCCCTTCCTGGAGTTCGCGAACTTCGGTCTGCTGTTTCGCCATGTCCCGGCGTAATCAACCGACGGCCATAAACCGTTTGGAATGCCCCGCTGGGGCACGTTCGGTGTGCTGTACTGCCGAATGTCAGTCGGTGTCACAATTCGCTGCGATTCGTTCGGGGAATCGCACGAGGAGGGACGCCAGACGGGAAGACAGCACTGGTTCGGTTGGACCGGCCGTCGGCTCACCGAATCGGTCGCTCCGTCTCGATCGGTCAGCAGTGTCCGGTGATCGTCGTGCTCGAGCCACGGTCACGTGACCTCGCCGCATGCGGGCGAAAATCCATATATTTTCATAGGAGAGATCCGAACCGGAAGGATGTCCGGGTAAAAAACTCACATCCAGGCTGGACCGCGGACCTCACATCCATCCAGTCCAACCCGGACTTCTTCGATCGACACGAACGACAAAAGTTCTACTGGCGGATCAGGCCGAGTGCCTTGGGACTTGACCCCGAGGCGGTTCACTGCCCGATTACGGCAGCTGTTGACACGATATCGGAGTCGATCGCTCCGAACTCCACGCGCGGCTGACGGGCTCCGCTCAGTCGGTGCAGTTCACCGATACGGGTCGATTCCTCTAGTAGCCACTGAACGTCACTGCATATCTGATCGCACGACTGCGTTGCGATCAGTGTGTAAATCGTTTCAGTGGCTACGATACTCGAATCCGAGTGGATCGGCCGGTGGCTCGAGCGGGCTCCGGGGCAACTCGTTCCCGACCGCGGGATCGTTGTACGCCCGCGGTGCGACATCGTTGGGGCCGTCGGGATAGCAAAGCGACGCCACCGTCTGAATCTGACCGCGGCCGACGCCGAGTTCGAACTGGCCGCCGCCGTACAGCCGGATATCGCGTTCCTCGCAGTGGGCGATCGTCTCGAGCAGCGACTCGAGCGAGCCGAATCGGGAGGGTTTGATGTTCAACCAACTGGGCTCCCAGGGGAGCGCCTCGATATCCGCGAGACCGTGAATCGGTGCGTCCCAGGAGACGCGGGAGCGAACGGCGGGATCCTCGAACAGCGGCCGCGTCTCGTCGGTCAGGTTGGGATCCTCGATGACGGCGTCAGGGAACGCCTCGAGAACGAGTTCGTACAGTTCGGGATCCGCCGGCACGTCGACGTCGGTCCCCTCGTATTGCCCCTTCAGGTCGAGGATGCGGACCGAATCGGTGCCGACCGTTTCGTCGATGGCCGCAACGAGATCGGCGTCCCACGCCGGGGTCGGGTCGAGCTTGAACTCGAGGTCGGGAACTTGCTCGCGAAGCGCCTCGAGCCGGTCGGTGGTCGGCGGTTCGCCGAGGCGAGTGCTGGCGACGAATCGGACGGGATCGGCGCTGCGATCCAGCACGCTTCCGAGATCCGTCTCCGCTCGTCGGAGCGCGAGGTCCAGGGCGGCGCTCTCGAGGCCCCACCGCCGGTAGTTCCGAAAGACGTCGCGATCGGGTTCGCCGCCCGGGAAGAGATCGAGGTTCGCGAGCCGCTCGGAGAACGACTCGACGGTGTAGTCGCCGGTGAGGTCCGGGAGCCCCGTCTCCGCCAGCCGGTCGTGGTCTTCGGTTTCGTAGGTGACGTCCTCGCCGCGACCCGTGGTCGTGCCACCGTCGCCCGGATCCGGGCCCGAGAGCGAGAAAACAGTCGTCACGCGAGTGAACTCGCTCGAGGTCTCGCGCTCGAGACGCTCGGTCGCGACCGACTCGATCGTCAGCGGCAGATCGGCGATCCAATCGTCGTTCATACGGGCCGTACGGCCCGACGTGGAAAGAAGCTTGGCAGCGTCGCGGTGCTGGGGCTACGATGGACGGTATCGCGTCGGTCGATCGCTCACACGGATCTGATATCGGACCGCTGTGCGGATGTGCGCTCGGAAACCGACACGATCCGGCTGTGCGGCGCGGGCTCGAGGTCGTCCGATCGCAGGACGCGGTCGCGCCAGACGGCGTAGCCGGCCAGGTTCCACGCGAGGCCGGGGGAGTGGTCGACGATCTCGCCTCGGATATCCGGCGCGAACTCGGGAACATCGTAGCGGTCGAAGATCGACTCGAGGGGGCCCGACGACAGGAATCGGTCGGCCGGGAAGTTCCCGTTCCCCTTCGGCTTGCTCCGGTCGTACTCGGGATACCACTCGCCGAGCAGGTTCTTTGGAACGTATTTCGGTTCGCCGTCGTGGACGTACCGCTCCGGCGAGGGGAGCCCGAGCGCGAGTTCGGCGACCGCCTTTCCCGCGAACGGCGTGTACATCTCGCGGCCCCGCGCGAGCCCCGCCTGTCGCCAGACGGTGACGGCGTCCTCGCAGAAGAAGTCAACCCACTGGCCGACGTGGACGTGACGGGCGTAGTCGTCGCCGGTCGCGCCGGGGACGCGATCCATCGCGTACTCGTAGCGCTCCCGCTGTCGGCGCTCGAACTCACGCCGACCGATCGCGTCGACGGCCGACTGACGGTCCGTGTACAGCGCAAAGCGCAGCGCCTGTCCGTCGGGATCCGACGGATGTCGAGTGAGTTTCTCGAGTTCGGAGCGGTGCCGGCGAAGCTTCTCCAGTACGGGCGGCACGTACCGAAGATGCCGGGTCCGCCACACCGTGCGCGCGACTTCGAGCTGGCCACTCAGACCGAAGACGGCGTCTGCAACCTGTCCGCTGACGAGCGTGTCGCTGCCGTCGTATTCGCGATAGATGCCGTCGAACGTCGGCGTCTGGAGCTGGTGGGGCGGCATCCCCAGCGCGTCGACGGCCGCCTCGAGCCGCTCGAGGTAGGACGATTCGCGCATTTCGACGACCTCGCGGTCGGTCTCGACGAGGGCGTTGGCGCGGTCGGCGTACTCCCGTTCGAACTCCAGTTCGGGCGTGTCGAACGAGCCGGTAACGCTCTCGGTCGGATTCGTCAGGTACGGCTCGAGGACGGTCGAATCGACGCCACCGGAGAGCATGAGCGACGCCTCGTCGGCGATGGGAGCACAGACCGCCGACAGCACCTCGTCCAGTCGCTCGTGTGCGCTCTCGGGCGTGAGCCCGGACTCCGGCGTGAGCGTCTCCGTCAGTTCCGTTCGCGGCATCGTCTCGCCGGGAGACCAGAAGAGCGTCTCGCCGTGACCAAGCCGGTCGATCCGTTCGACGTAGGAATCGATCGGCGTCGTGCGATAGAGCAGGTGATCGGCCTTCGCGCGGGATGGGACCCGCCGATCGGCGGGCTCGAGGCGGGCGAGTGCGTTCCGAAACAGGTCGGTCAGGACGGGCTCGCCGCCCGAATCGAGACAGTAGAACACTTCGTAGGCGGACGTGATCCCGCGGTGGGCCCGGATCGTCGGCTCGTCCGCACGCGCCGAGAGGACGATGACCGTTCCTTCACCGGGGAGCGAATCGTGGTGCGCTTTGACATCCTGAAAGTCGGCTCCGTCTTCGATCACCGACCGAAGCTCACGCCGATGCGTTCCACAGAGGATCCAGCGTCGGTCGTCACGGCGAACGACCTCGGCGTTCGGATTCGCAAGCAGTACTGTCGCCATTATCGTCCCAAACCGGAAGGGAAGCTATTGTTATGGGACGGATACTCCGCTCGAGTTGACTATCAATCGACGATGAACGCTGCAGTTACGTCCGACGAAGAACGCTGCAGTTACGTCCGACGAAGAACGCTGCAGTTACGTCCGACGAAGAACGCTGCAGTTACGTCCGACGAAGAACGCTGCGATTATTCCTCGCCGCGACGCTGGCGCAGGTTCTGTCGCGTGAACTGCGGCCGGGTGCCGATCGATTTCGGCGAGCGAAACGATCGGTAGAGCTGGATTGCGACGAGCACCGAAAAGACCGCGGCGACGATCGATCCGCGGGGTGCCTCGAGGGCGTAGAGGACGCCCATCGAGAACAGCGACATGGTGAGCAACATGCCGTAGACCAGCCGCTTGGCGAGTTTGTCGAAGACGCTCTCCGTGTCCTCGACGCCGATACGGACGTAAAGGTCGTCGCGGTCGAGGCGGTCGAGCGCCCGCTCGGCCTTGGGCGCGAGCCGCGTCAGCGACTCGCCGGACCGGCGGAGTTGTCGGCCCGTCTCGTCAATGTACTGCCGGATGGACTCCTCGCGATACCCCTCTTCGGTCAGGTAATCGGTCGCGGTCGAAATGAAGTCGAAGTCCTCGTCGAGGGTAACGCAGACTCCCTCGACGACGGTCGCGACCCGGAGGACGAGCGCAAGATTCTTCGGCAGTCGGAAGGGGAACACGTAGATCGAGTCCTCGATCTGGCCGACGATCTGATTGACGCGGTACTGCTCGACGTCTTCCCCGCGGGCGTCCTGGATCGCGATCTCCATCACCTCGGCCATCACGCCCCGATCGGCGTCCGGGCTGAGCGTCCCGATCTCGATCAGCGCGTCGAGGATCGCGTCGATGTCCTGGTTGGCGACGGCGACGTAGAACTCGATGATCTTCTCCTGGACGAACGGATCGACCCGCCCCGACATCCCGAAATCGTAGAAGACGATCCGACCGTCGTCGGTCACCGCGAGGTTGCCCGGGTGCGGATCGGCGTGAAAGACCCCGTCGTCCATGATCATCTGCAGGTACGCTCGCTCGAGGTTCTCCGCGACCTCGGTTCGGTCGATCCCCTTTTGCTTGAGCTCCGCGAGGTCGTTGATCTTCGTCCCCTCGATGTACTCCATCGTGAGCACGCGCGGGCCGGAGTGGCTCTCGATCACGTCGGGGATGAGAAACCGATCATCGTCCGCGAAATTCGACCGAATCTCGGCGAGCATCTCCGCCTCGCGCTCGTAGTCCATCTCCTCGCGGATCGTCTTCGAGAACTCCTCGGCCAGGTTCTCGAGCGAGAACGACCGGGCATCGTCGACGAAGTACAACAGGAGCGGCAGCGACCACTTGATGACCCGGAGATCGGCCCGGACGAGGTCCTCGATCTCCGGGCGACGAACCTTCACGGCGACGTCACGGCCGACATCGGCGTTCGTCCCGGACGTTCTCCCCTCGGCCCGTTTGCTCTCGGCCCGCTCCCGTTCGGTCTCGGAGTCGAGACGCGCTCGGTAGACCTGCCCCAGGCTCGCACCGCTGATCGGCTCGGTGTCGAACGCGGCGAAGCGCTCGTCAACGGGCCCGAGTTCGTCCTCGAGCACTCGTTTCGCATCCGGCCAGGGAGCCGGCGGCACGTCGTCCTGAAGCGACGCGAGGGTGTCAATGTACGCCGGCGGGAGTACGTCGGGGCGGGTCGACAGTAACTGGCCGAGTTTGATGAAGGTCGGCCCGAGTGTCAACAGCGACTCGAGCAGCACCTCGGCCCGGTGGCGGTGCGTCTCGGAGTCGACCTGTCGGGGACGACCGAACAGGAGAAAGCGCCGTCGGTCGCGGGCGTAGGCGAGCAACAGCGGGAGGAACTGCCGGGCGACGATGACGAATCGCTTGTACACGCGGAGGGAGGCCAGCCTCGGTCACCCCGTGTTAGGCGTCCTCGTCGACGATGTCGATCGTCGTCTCGCCGCTCGTGCCGCGTTTCGGGAGGGTCAACTTGAGGACGCCCCGATCGACCGTCGCTGTCGCGTTGGCGTCGGAGGCGTCATCGGGGAGGGGCAGGTCGACGTCAAGGAAGAGCGAGCGGTTCTCCTCGACGTACTGGTAGTCGTCGGTCGGCTCCTTCTCGCGGTGGGCGTCGATAGCGATCCGACCGTCCTCGATCGCGAGGTCGAGCGACTCGGCGGACACTCCGGGCACGTCGAGCACGAGCAGGTAGGCGTCCTCGCTCTCGAGCAGATCGAAGAAGACGTCCTCGGAGAGATCCCGCAACGCGTCGCGGAGCGCAGACATGGATACAGGTTCGAACGCCGATACGAAAAACCCCGCGGTCGCGGCGAGACATCGACCGTTCGAGTGAGCGATGTGAGAATAGTTTCGATGACTACTGTCGGTTCAGTTATTGGCAGTGGAGTGTTACGTCTCCATCACAGTCAACGAGATCACAGCGACACTCGTGACCCTGCGAGGAGCGACCGATGATGAACGCATGAATCTCGATGGCGAGCGTACATAACTTTTCGGCGCGGTCTGCTGTAGCGAGTCCATCTTGATAGTACGTCTTTGCTCGGTGTTCTCGCCAAAGGTCTGCGAGATCCTCGGCAGTAGATTCAGTGAAGATACCAATTTCGGCTGCCTCCCGATACACTCCAGCGTGTGTCCCTGGCAAGTCACCGGGTTGCATCGTTCCGCGTTCGAGAAGGCGAAACTCGATCGTTCGCTCGATTGCAACGAACGATGCTTCGACGACGAGCGTATAGTATTCCACCTCACGAAGCGCTTTGGCACCGGCGAGCAGTCGGCATCCCTTTCGAAGTTGAAGTAGCGCAGCGTCATCGACATCGAGGCCGGGCTCGATTTCGGCCGGACGACTATCGAACGCGGCCTGGACATCGGCGATAAGCTGTTCGATGTTCGTACTACTCATCGACAAACACCTCCTTGCGGATCGACTGGAGACGGTCGTCGCCGTATACCGTGATCCCGTCGGTAAAGATCTCGCGGAGTTTCGGGCCGGCGCGTCGTGTACTCTCTATCGATTCGACGTAGGGCTCGAAGTCGAACCGATCGCCGTCAAACCGGCGTTCATTGAGCTCGCTGACGACATCCGTCACAAGACGTCGTGCGCTCGTCCGGTCGCCATCAACGACGACGAACAGATCGATATCACTCCGTCTGTCTGCCTCACCTCGAGCGACACTGCCGAAGACGATGATTCCGTAGACCTCATCGATATCGTCATCATCGGCGGTCGCCTGTCGAACACGGTCGACGAACGTACGGATCGGCTCGTGAAACACCGGTTGTTCGATGGCGAGTATCGGGTCGTCCTTGTGGAGATGGCGTGGGTCGATCGATACGTAATTTCGCTGTGGCGTCTCTCGAACGCGAGCAGCACCGATATCGTCGAGTAGAGTGACAGCTCGCCAGACCGTCGAACGAGCGGCCCCCGTTGCGTCGACGAATTCCGGAATCGTGAACTCCGTTTCGTGGGCGTCAACTAGCAACCGAAGGATATCGTCTGCCGTTTCGGTACGAAAAATCTCACGATCACTGCCTGGATGCGGATCGATGCAGACCTTTATACCTCGTTTCGTTTTTTCGGACACTGTTTGATCTCGTGCAACGAGGTATAAATAGATGGTGTGGATAACAGGGGTTGCTATCGACGGAGGAATTCGAGCAGTCACACCACA